>JAKVCT010000019.1:0-5116 GCA_022448995.1 Saprospiraceae bacterium | reverse complement strand
TAGGTCAGAATTTTGCGAAAGCTTTTGATGTAAAATATTTGAATCAAAATAATAAGGAAGAGTATGTTTGGGCAACTTCTTGGGGAGTGTCTACACGTTTGATGGGTGCACTAATTATGGTACACTCTGATGATGAAGGTTTGGTCTTACCTCCAAAAATTGCACCTCTACAAGTAGTGATTGTACCTGTGCCTAAAGCAAATGGTGCTATCACGGAGAAAGCAGAGGAAATCATGGCTGCATTGCGCGCCAAGGGAATTAGTGTTAAGTATGATAAGGATAAGAAAAATCGTCCTGGTTTCAAATTTGCCCAGTATGAACTAGAGGGTGTCCCTGTTCGTTTAGAATTGGGTAAGCGTGATTTGGAAGCAAATAAAGCTGTAGTCGCTAGACGTGATACACGTACAAAGGAAGATGTTGCTCTAGATGGAATTGCAGATCATGTGGAGAATCTACTAAATGAGATTCAAGATAACTTATTTACAAAGGCTCAAAAACGTATGCAAGACAATACCTTCAAGGTGGATACTTGGGAAGAATTCCAAGAAGTTATCGAAAAAGGTGGTTTTGCTTACGCGCATTGGGATGGTACAGTAAAAACAGAGCTCAAAATCAAGGAATTGACTAAAGCAACTACACGTTGTATCCCTTTTGAAGATCCATTTGGGGAGGAAATTGCAGAAGGTAAATGTATCTTAACTGGGGAGGACTCTGCTCGTCGAATTTTATTCGCGAAAGCGTATTGATATACTCGGCTAGAGACCTCGCAGGATTTAGAATCCTGCGAGGTCTCTAGTTAACTCCTCCTATTACTTACGTTTTCCTCTCGGCTTGTGACGACGTAGCTCATCCAAGTTCACCTCCTCCGTTTCCCCATCTCTTGTCATGGTAGCTAAATTATCACAAATACCATCACCAAAATCTAAGGTATCTGTCTTATCCCCTCTTGTCATGGCGACAACACCTTGCATAATATGCTCACAAGAACGATCTACTAATAAGGGGTCTATAATCTCACGAGTACTTGTATTGCCACTACTGCAAGTCATTGTTGCGGTTCCATCCAACATGAATACATCATCACTTATATCTTCAGTATCAAAACCACTGATCCAAGTACGTGTACCACTAGCCTCACGAGTACGAGAGTAACCATCGGGATGAATCATTTCAATATTAGATTCCATAGAGAATACTACAGTAAATTCAGCAATTTCATCCGAAATATTTGTAATATTAGTTTCTACCTTTTGTCCAAGCAATTGGCGATCTCCTACATAAAAATCTTGGAAAGTCACTGTACGAGAAGCACCAGGATTACTCATATCATCTGTTATTTCAATCAAAATTGTTCCAGACAATCGCTTGCCTCTTCTATTCATACATCCTCCTTGATTTGTATCATCATCCATTTCACCAAAATCAATGGTAATCGTCTGTGGATAATCTTCTCCTGAAGTAGTTATAGTTGCCCCTTCCGGTAAACGATTCTCTAAATTCTCCAAGGAAAATCCTTTTCGATGATGTGTCACTGCATCTACATTTTCGTCTGCAGCCTCTTCTGTTTCAGACATTAACAACTCTGTTGCTGCTACAGAATCTTGTTCCTCTACTAAATCATTAACTTTTGAGCAAGCTGCCATAAAAAATCCAGTTGCTAAACATAGGCCGATTTTAACGATTGTACTATTCATAATAACTTTGTGTTTTATAAGTAATTGATCACAGTTTTTATAAAAAATGCTGTTCAACTACCTAGGGTTTTTCAATTTGGTAATACTTTTTTGTTGTCTTCTGTAAATAAATACGGTCATAAAATAGAAAAAGATATAGGCAATTGACTAATCCTCAACCAACAGATAAAATTCCTCAACGAGCATTTAGAAATTATAAGTTAGTAAGCTCAATCCTTATACAGAATTCATAGAGGTTGTTGAGCTGTAGTTAATTGAGTGCTAAGTAAGAGGATAAAAGTAACCGCAGAATGGTTCAGTAGAGGTTTTATAGAAAGCTGTGTTAGAAAGCCTCAATAAAACAACTACGATTAATTTTGGATAAATACTTAAGTCGTATGGATTAGATCAAAATAGCCTGAATACTACAATCAAAGATTTAGTGAAGATTGCGATTTTACAGAAGGAATAGTAAATTTGTAATATGATAAGTAAAGAAGACCGTAATAATATACAGCAACTTTTAACCAATGAGAGTTTAGTAAATAATCTACTAGCACTAGAGCTGCTACAAGGTAATGCTTCTGTGGAGGACTGGAAAAGCTTTCCAGTTATACAGGATAAGGTTTTACCCGAATTCCTAAATCAATATACGGTTAAATATCATGAGGTGGCCTTAGATTGGATTTTACAATTAGGATTGGAAAACCAAAAAGACTTTTTCACCAGTTTTATGTTTCAGCGCGTTGTAAATCATCCTCACCTATTACCTAAGATTACAGCTCATGGTTGGGCAAAACACGTTACAGCATTTCACTGGGGCTACAAAAACATTGGCCAACAGATTCATACCCTCTCCAAGGAAATTGCCCAATGCACCCAAATTACGTATATTGATATTAGCATGAACCAAATAGATCGGCTACCAAAAGGTTTTCAGCATCTACATCAGTTAGAGCGTATTTGGGGAGCAGTCAATAATCTACAAGTTCTACCAGAATGGTTGCCTCAACTAAAATCATTAAAGGTCCTTTTACTGCCCAATAACCAATTAAGTACTATTGTGGATCATGCTTTTGAAGGCTTAGAACAGCTCAATAATCTAAGCTTACGCAACAATAATTTAGAGAAGTTACCCACTACTATTCAACAATTACAAAATCTAGAACAATTGGATCTAGCAGGAAATACAATGTTAGATTTCAATCCAACCTTGCTAGAGCATCTGGCAAAACTTGAGAAAATCCATTTGCCCAAGCATCTGCAAAGACACCAACAATATTTAAATAATATTCTACCCCAAAACTGTGAACTTATTTTTGAAGATTAAGTCATTTATCCGATATCCTTCATCTGGCTAATAGAAGCGCTCAGCAAACGATACAGCTCTTGATAGGCAGGAAAACTATCTAGATAATTTAGGTGAGTATTTATAGTACCTTGATCTCCTCTCGCTGCAGGTCCGGTCTGTGCTGCCTTAGGATCTAGGTAAGCTAGTTTATTCACAGTTTCTTGAATAAGTGGTTTTAGTAGTTCAAAAGGTAATTTTTCCTTTTTACAAATTTCAGAAGTTACAGCAAACAAGTGATTCGTAAAATTATTGACCATGACAGCGCCTACATGTAGTACCCGCCTTTGTTTATCATCCAAATGATAGACATTGGGACAAATGGTTTTTGCCAATTGAGTTAATTGCTGATTAGAGACTACATCATTGCCATAAATACATAGTGGCAGTTGATCAAAATCAATGGGGATTGTTCTAGAGAAGGTTTGCAAGGGATAAAAAATACCATAATTATGAAAATAAGGTGCTAAAACTGTTGAGCTGGTTGCTCCTGAGGTATGTGCAAATATCCGTTTACCTTTATTTAAGTAACCCAATTGCCCAGCAACCTTGACAATAGCATCATCTTTTACAGCCAAGATGTACAAATCGGCCTCATCAGATAAGGCTTGTAAATCACTTACAGCTTCAGTTCCTAATTCTTCTGCTAAGCTATTTACCTTTTTTGCATCTCTACTAAAAATCTGACACAAGGTCACTCCTTTTGCTCTAAGTCGTTGAGCTAAATGATAACCAACATTACCTGCTCCAATTAAACTAACTCGCATATATTTTTATAATTAATCCAATACTCACTAAAAAAGATCTATTATCAACATAACTAAATATCCAATACCTACCACTATCAAAAATAGAATACCAATTCCACCTAAAATACGCATCCATTTCGGTGGCATAGCTTCTCTACTAATATATTTTTCATTGGTCACTAACCAGTAATTAGCCAAAGCAAAAAATGGTGCAGTCAGAAAGGATAAAATAGTCGCCACCTTAACCAAAACCCCCAAAGTAGATGAACTCAATAAAACTGCTACCACAATCAATCCCACTGCTCCAATTAATAAAATCAGAAACCATCTAAGGTAGTATTCATGATAACCCGCTCGAGTTTCTTTCCCTTTATTCCAATATACTTGTGCCTTTGCCATTGCTTTTGGCAAAGCATCCAAACAAGTAATCGTTGTGCTAAACATGGTAATAAAAGCAGCTATGGCTACCACGCGCCCCACTCCCTCTCCTAAAGTATCTGTATATAATTCGATAAGCTGCGCTGCGAATTTTCCGCCTTGTGGCGAAAAAGTTTTCCCTGATCCATACATCACCAAAGCGCCTAATGCCACAAAGAATAAAGCTAAAAAAGCAGTCCCAATAAAACCTACATTAAAATCAAATAAAGCATCTTTTCGGTCAAATTTTAAATCTTTCTTTCCTGTATCGGATATTTCATCCTGCACTGTATTTTGTGATATGACTAGTAATTCTTGTTTTTCTAATGCCCAGATAGAATGCCAAACGGATAGATCCAAAGGTGCTGGCATCCAACCAATCAGCATGATTAAAAAAGTCAATTCTGCCCAAGAAAAGGAAAAGTTTTGCGCAAAACTTGGCGGATTATCCCAGGCTATAATCACCGTAATTAAGGTAATTATACTCAAGAATATGATAATTCCCTTAATCAGATTATCCAATAACTTATACTTTCCAACACGCAATAAAAATGTACAAAATACTAAAATAAGTACCGACCAAATGATCGGATCTCCTGCTCCTGCACCAAAGCTACCAATCAAGTTAATAGCTAAACTGGCTGTAACAATGGTCACAGCGGCCTGGATAGTAAACATCGTTCCTAAGGTCATAAAAATAAATAAACCTAAAATGGGTTTACCCAAACGATTGTAACCTGCTAATAGACTTTCACCTGTACTGCTCGCATAACGTGGCCCATATTCAAAGAATGGATATTTAACCAAATTTGCTAATAGGACTAACCAAATTAAACCAAATCCATAGTTTGCACCTGCTTTAGTGGATAGTACCAAATGAGATACACCAACTGCAGCTCCTGCAAATAGAAGTCCTGGTCCTAAGCGTT
>JAKVCT010000189.1 GCA_022448995.1 Saprospiraceae bacterium | reverse complement strand
CAGTATTTTAGAAATGAAAAAAATGTGGTGTTCAAGTTTGGTATTTCTGGAGATTACGCCACCAGCAAGATTCAAGCTCCCAACAGTAATTACTGGGTTCGCTTCAAGGCTGGACGTAGCAAAGACTGGCCAACAATGGATGCACTAGAAAAAGTATATTTGTACTATGGTCAGAACCACAAACAACAAGCTAATGAGTATACTCTTCTTCAAGTAAAAACAGACTCAAGTACACAATCCTTTGAACTCAATGAAAATGAACTTCTGAATAAACACCTAATCAACACACAGGCTAGCCAACAGCTTGATCTCAATTTTATATTTCCTGAACCTCATCCTATCTATGGATTATCTTTTGAAGATGAGGAAGGTCTTTATATAGATAATATTGCAAAACGCAATGACAGCGGATCACACTTTCACAAGATTGACTCAACTATTCTAGCTAAATTCAATGAAGATTTTGAGTATGACTTAATCATTCTACACTATGGTCCTAATGTCCTCAGTAAACGATTAAAAACGTACAAACATTATGAAGAAATACTAATCCGAACAATCAATCATTTGAAAAAAAGTATGCCTAATATTCCCATTCTAGTAATTGGCAATGCTGATCAGGGTACAAGATTCAAAGGAAAGATTGATACTCACCCACACATAGAAGGACTTATCAAAGCTCAAAAAATGGCTGCTATTCGGACTCGCAGTGGTTTTCTGAATCTCTATGAGGCAATGGGTGGAAAAGGAACAATGGTAAAATGGGCTAAAAGCTCTCCTCCAAAAGTATCCAAAGACTATGTCCATTTTAGTCATGCTGGAGCACAAATCATTGGTCAAATCCTATTTAATTATATTACAGAGGATTTAGACCTTCAATAAAATCAAGGAAGAGAATCGTCCACACTAAAAGTTATTTGTTTGTAGCACAATCTCCCAAAAATATATTTTTGGGCTATCGATTGAACAAAAACTTATTTTCCCAATTTGAAAATAAGAACAGATTTAGTTAATTTTGACGGTAATAAACTGTTTTATAACCAGTTATTGATCTGACCTATAGTCCTAGTAAGCCTCTAATTTTCAAGTATATAATTATAGCATCTGTAATATAACCTTTGGCATTAGATGTTCAAGTCTCTGCCCAAAGCAACAGGCTATATATGCCTCTCTGACTCTTTTTGTCAAACTAATATACTAGATTCCTTTTAGTGTACAATTTATTCATAATAATCAAACTTGATAAATTGTGTTTTTACTAGAAACCTACTATTAAACTCAAAAACTTCTATTTATGAGATTAATGCAATTCATTACAACATGCACACTTCTTTACTTCTGTATTCCCAGTTTTGCACAAGAATGGGTAAAAATGTTAGAAGATCCTAAGGCGAACTTCTATGATGTCCAACAAAAATTCAAACAAGAATGGGGAACAGGTCCTTATGTTCGTGGAAAGGGTTGGAAACAATACAAGCGTTGGGAAGCATTTCTAGGGCCTCGCTTGCATCCGCACGGACAGCGACATATGTCTAATAAGGCATGGAAAGAGTACGAAAAATTTCAAACAACTTATCGAATCAAAGAAAACCCTCAGCTCAGAGCAGGTAACTGGACAGCACTAGGTCCGAGTACCTGGCAAACGGTTTCTTATAATCCTGGAAATGGTCGAGTGAACGTTGTCACAGAAGATCCCAACGATCCTAACACTATTTATGTTGGTGTTCCATCTGGAGGTTGCTGGAAATCTACTGATAATGGAAGTTCCTGGACAGTGCTAACGGACGATTTACCTGTGCTCGGGGTTTCTGCTATTGTAGTTGACCATAGTAATAGTAATATTGTATACATTGGTACAGGTGATGGCGATGGAAGCGATACTTACAGTATTGGTGTATTGAAATCTACGGATGGTGGAGCTACCTGGAATACCACAGGGCTTTCTTGGAACACACTCAATAACCGTGTGATGCGCAAGATGGTAATGCATCCTAGCAATTCAAGTATCATTTGGGCAGCCTCCAGCAATGGTTTATACAAAACTAGCAATGGAGGAAATACCTGGACACAGATTTTGACAGGAAGTATCCGTGATATAGAGTTAAAACCCAATGATCCTAATACGGTTTATGCCTCTACAGATGAATTTTTTATCTCTACGGATGGGGGAACGACTTGGAATCAGACTACTATAGGGTTACCTGCTGCTAGTAGTGTAAACCGTGTCTCTATTGCTGTATCCGCAGATAATCCAGACTATGTGTACTATCTGGCTGGTGCTCAATCTGATGCTAGTTTCCTAGGGTTATACCGTTCTACCAATGGAGGACAATCCTTTACCTTACAATCCAATAGCCCCAATCTATTCACCTACGCACAGGATGGAAATGGTACTGGCGGGCAAAGCTGGTATGATATGGCCCTAGCTGCTAATCCTACCAATGCAGATGAAATCTATGTCGGTGGAATCAATGTTTGGAAATCTACGGATGGTGGTGTCAACTGGACAATTAGCACGCACTGGTATTATCCTCCTAATGTAGGCTATGTGCATGCAGATATTCACACCTTAGACTTCTTTGGTACCAACCGTCTCTACTGTGGTAGTGATGGAGGAATATTCCGTACAACCAATGGTGGTACAAACTGGAATGATTTATCGCAAGGCATGTCTATTATGCAGTTCTACCGCTTTGGTGGTACACAACAGAATGCAAACTTACTGATCGGAGGTTCCCAAGATAATGGTACTAATGTTTATGACAATGGTGTGTGGACACATGTGATCGGAGCAGATGGAATGGAAGCAGCAATTGATCCTTCTGATCCTAATACGATGTATGGTTGTATCCAAAATGGTGGCTTACGTCGCTCAGACGATGGAGGAGCAACTTTTGGTTCTATTGTGAATAATATTTCTGAAAATGGCCCTTGGGTAACGCCTTTTGTCATTGATCCTAATGCCTCTAATACACTTTATGCAGGTTACCAAAATATATGGAAATCTACAGACAAAGGAGATAACTGGACTCAGATTTCTAATATACCAGGCGCAGGTACACCACGTGCTATTGCTGTGGCTCCCTCTAGTTCCAACTATATCTATTATGTGACTAATGATGATGTTTATAGAACAACTAACGGAGGAAATACCTGGTCAGCAGTGACGAATAACCTACCCAATAATGCCAAAACATATATCGCTGTAGATCCTAATGATTCCTTACATGTTTGGGTAACTCTATCAGGGTTTACTGCTGGAAATAAGGTCTTTTCTTCTACTGATGGAGGGATCAACTGGACGAATATTTCTGGAAACCTTCCTAATTTACCAGTTAACTGTATTGTGCACCAAAATGGTTCTAACGATGCTATCTATGTAGGAACAGATGTAGGCGTTTATTATAAAGATAATAGTATTACAAACTGGGTTCCTTTCATGGATGGTTTACCCAATGTAATTGTCAATGAATTAGAAATTCATTATGGAACTTCCAAATTACGTGCAGCCACTTATGGACGTGGTATCTGGGAGTCTGATTTATATACACCTTCTACCCTCCCTCCAGAGGCTAATTTTGGTTATACAGAACAAGCACTTTGTGCAGGCGATTCTGTTTCGTTTACAGATCTATCTATCAATGCTGCTCCAGGCTGGGAATGGCAGTTTCCTGGTGGTTCTCCAGCTACTTCTACAGATGCTAGTCCCAAGGTAGCTTATAGTAGTTCTGGAACCTACACTGCTACACTGATTGTAACCAATGCCAACGGTAATGATACAATTAGCAAGACTGTTGATGTTACTTTTGGCTCAGATCAGGTGAATATTAATATTCAGTTGGATAATTATCCTGGTGAAACTTCTTGGCAATTGGTTGACCAAAATGGTAGTATTGTTTGGACTAGTGGTGGATATAGCGGTCTAGCTAACCAACTAGTAAATGAAACCTCTTGTTTGCCTGCGGGTTGTTATGATTTTACTATTTATGATGCTTTTGGTGATGGTATTTGTTGTGGATTTGGTAATGGTTATTATGAAGTAACGGATGTGAATGGAACCATCTTAGCAACAGGTGGCAATTTTGGATCTACCGAAACAGTAATTGTTTGTTTCAATGCACCTGCACCTTTGGTCGTAAATAGTTTGCAACCTTCAGATTCTGAATGTGGAGCAAGTAATGGTTCAGTGATCATGGATGTATCAGGTGGTGATGGTAATTATCAGTATAGTACAGATGGTGGAAACACCTTCCAAACTAGTGACACTATCACAGGCTTAGCAGGTGGTTTTTATACCATTATTATACAAGATGGCAATGGAGATAATACGACTACAACAGTTACTATTGGAGAACCGAATCCGCCTACAGCAGTAGCTTCTTCTAGTGTAGCTTCGGTAGATCTATCACAAGGCACTGGACAAGTTTTATTCTACAGTACAGGTTCTACCAACTCTTCTAATTTCACTTGGGATTTTGGTGATGGAAATACAGCTACTGGCGCACCTACTTTTAATATCTACACTGCAGTAGGAACTTATGATGTTGTCTTGACTGCAACTAGACAAAGCTGCGTAGATACAGATACCATTCAGATTGAAGTCATTGATTTGACTGATAATGTGGATCTAACTGATTTACCATCTGCTAATGTTGAAGTATTACCTAACCCTACTACTGAGAAATTTACGCTAAAAATTGACTTGCCACAAGCTCAAGATTTAGAAATTGCTATTTATGATGTATTGGGAAGACCTGTGTTCTGGGAAGAAGTGAAACAATTGGAATCTTACAATCGCTTGTTACACTTTGGTAATGAAGCTGATGGTGTGTATATCATTAGTATCCAAGGTGAAAATATAGCATTATCCAAAAGATTTGTAAAAGTAAGTAAGTAAGCATACTAGAGGTTGGGGCTGGTATACTGTCTTATAGATTTTGAAAATACTCTGCCGCTCTAACCTAAAAAAGGTGGTTTTTAGAAACCACAAGCTATCACAAAAATGAACTCAAAATAATATTTGGGTTCATTTTTTTGTTACCTCACTAAAGAAAAGACCATTGCTTCAGATATCATTTACCTCTATCTAAAGCACAGACTATTAGCTCTGTTCTGCACCAATAAAAGAGTCTTCTTTAGGATAGTGCATTGATATTTTTTTATACTGATGCAAAATTAAAAACAGAGCTACAGTGGGGATATTAGTTTCACTGAGCTCTTCGAGGTTAACTTCATTGAGCCTTTCAAGATTTATAAAATCTTGAAAAAGTCACAAACTATTAATTATCATATAAAAAGCTTTTATTATTTTAGTAACAGAGCTTATTCTAGTTTTCTAAGTAAAACGTCTCCTTTTCTGATCCTCTCCAAAATGAGATTTGCTTCAAAAGCTCAGCAAAGCAAAACATAAAATATCAGTTTTACTGAACATTTTATGGACGATTAATATAATGATACTTCCATATCTATAATAAAAAGATCTATGCGCTACTTTTTAATTCTATCCTCTGTCCTTTTATTAGATTCAATACTCTGTGCTCAAGACAGTTATAAAGCTTATTTATCACTCAGTTATGAAGCAATAGATAGTGTTGCTGACCTAAATTATAGTCAAGGTGATTACAAAAAATGCCTGTACTTAATGCAAGCAGGTAGCCATAAAGCTGCTGCAGACTTTGGGAAGAAAGATTCTATTTTTGCAGAATATACAAGTAATATTGGCTTCTTTCATAAGAAACTAGGTAACTATGAAAAAGCTCTTCCTTTCTATCTGGAAGCTAAAGAGATTAATAAAGAAGTGCTTGGGACAGATCATGTTAATTATGCAAAGTCATTGAATAATATAGCGAATCTATACCAAGCTAAGGGAGAAAATGAGAAAGCTTTACCTCTCCTTATAGAATCCAAGGATATTAGAAAAAAGGTATTAGGCACCAATAGCCTAAAATATGCACAATCTCTTAATAATATTGCCCGACACTATATTGCTATGGGTGATTATGAAAAAGCAATTGAGGTATTTATCCAATCCAAAGAAATTTATGAACGAAATCCCAAGCTTCAAAATAAATATTTTGCTATCACATTAGCGAACTTGGCCTCTACCTATCAAACTATTGGAAAATTTGAAGAAGCTATTTCGCTTAATCTTCGAGCAAAACGTATTTATGAAAAAGAATTAGGAACCAATCATCCTACTTATATTAATAACCTGAATAATATGGCAACCCTATATGCAGATATGGGAAACACAGAACAGGCTATCAATTTATTTAAGGAAGCTAAAGATGGTTATGAAAAAATCCTAGGTAAGGATCATATTTATGTAGCTAAAGTACTGAGCAATTTAGCACAAAGCTACATGGCTACAAAAAATTATGAAAAGGCACGCTCTCTATTCATACAATCTAAGGATATCAGAGAAAAAGCCTTGGGTAAATACCACCCTGAATTTGCTAAAGCGCTTACCTACTTAGCAGAACTCTATAATCAAAACCAAAACTATACAGCAGCAATGCCACTCATAGTAGAGGCTACAGAGATTTATAAGAAAGTACTAGGGGCAGATCATACGGATTATGCAGAATCTTTGAGTAAGTTAGCAACAGTTTATCAAGCTGTAGGTGAAAGTGATAAAGCATTGCCCCTGTTACTAGAAACACAACAAATTTTTCAAAAAGCTTTTGGAAAAGGTCATTCATCTTACGTCAAAGCACAAATCAATATAGCGAATTGGTATAGTAACCAAAAAGACTATACCAAGGCTAAACTATACCTCCAAGAAGCTATAGAAAAAAGTACAGGCCTTCCTGTTTCATTAAACATTAGTCATGCTTGGGCAGATAGTTTAAAGAACGCAGATTATAAATCAGTGCTCAATTTGGAAAGAATGATTGAGGCACTTTCTCTTCTTTATGACTTACCCAAAGTAGCAAGCCACTCCATAAATCAACAAGAACAACTTATTGTTGCAGATTTGATCATGGAGCTGTTAGAAAAATTAAAAAACCAATTGTTGAATGAAAATGACAAACTAAGAATATTAACTACGAGTGATGAATGGTTTCAGAAGAGTCTAAAACTATTAACTCCCAACAAAGATAATGAACGAGCTTTTGAGTTGAGTGACCAAAACAAATCAGTTTTATTATTGGAAGCAACCAAATCTGAAGAAGCTTATCGTTTGGGAGAACTCCCTGATTCCTTAATTCGCCAAGATAAAAAGTTGCGTAAAAAACAAAGTCAGTTGCAAGCCCAACTACAAGAAATACGTTCAAAGAAAGAAAAACAACAACTTCGAAATATACTCAATAAGACTAATGAAGATATCAATAAGTTAGATCTTTATATCAAAAAGCAATATCCCAAATATGATCAACTAAAATACCAACATCAGCGCATCAAAATTACAGAGATCCAGCAGTTATTAGATGAGCAAACTGTCTTGGTAGAATACGTAATTAGTGACTCCATCCTGCATATTTTTTGTATAGATCAGAAAGAAGTTCAATGGAAACAGCAATATATTTTGACAGAAGACCTAGAACAACATATTCAACAGTTACGCAAGGGACTCAGCGATTATGATTTTATTAAAAATAAAAAAGAAGAGGCTTATCTTGCTTTTACCACAGAAGCATATTGGTTTTATCAAAAACTGATTGTACCTATCTTATCGGATAAACCTGAGATCAAGAACTTAATCATAGTTAGTGATGGCAAATTAGGGCACTTGCCCTTTGAGGTTTTCCTAACAGAGGCAGCCCCCGAAACATCTATCGACTACAGTACTCTCGCTTATTTACTAAAAGATTATAAAATATCTTACAATTATTCCTGTAAATTATGGCAAGAGAATGTTAATACACAGTCGGTTGATAATAATGGAGAAATTCTAGGTATGGCAGCAGCCTATAAATCTGTTGATACGAGTTTGCTACAACTACGTCTAGTGACAGATGTACTACTGAGAAATCGACTACAGCCCTTACCTAGTGCAAAAGAAGAAATTCAAGAATTAGAGCAACATTTCAAAGGTTTCTTTGCTTATGATTCCTTGGCTTCCGAGCAAAACGTAAAAGCATTAGCGCCTCAATATGCCGTGATTCATTTAGCTATGCATGGAATTCTAAATTCTCAACGTCCTGTTTTATCTTCCTTGGTGTTTAGCGAAGATGGAGACAGTTCTGAATCTAATTTTTGGCAAGCACATGAAATTTCCAAGTCAAAACTCAATGCTAATTTAGTAGTTTTATCTGCTTGTGAGACTGGCTATGGCAAGTTTCAAAAAGGTAATGGAATTGCCTCCTTAGCACGTGCTTTTATGTATGCAGGTGCTTCTGCTTTAGTGGTTTCTCTCTGGCAGGTCAATGATAAATCTACTGCTATGATTATGAAGCAATTTTATAAAAACTTAGCCAACAAAATGCCTAAAGATGAAGCCTTACAGAAGGCTAAACTTGATTATATTGCTAGTGTCGATAAATTGGTGGCTCATCCTGCTTACTGGTCTTCTTTTATTCAGATAGGCAATATAGAATCAATTAATCTTAAACAAAAAAATGATGGACAAAACTATACTTATTGGTGGATTATGTTAGCTGCTCTCTTAGCGGTATTAACTGGAATATTCTTTTCTAGACGTTGATGCTACTGCCCATAATTATTTTGTAATAAAAAATGAAGGGCTCTGTGGGGTTAGCCCTTCTCAAATAATATTTTCATTAGGAAAATCAATTTCACCTTTTTAGGCACCCCCAAGCTAGGACTCCATCCAAAATTTATATTACAGAGCATTAAAATGATAATTTATTAATAATTTAACATAGGCATTATTTCTTTTATAAATCTCAGCCCAAAACACTCACTAACACTTGATTGCCAACATTTTACATAAAAACAGAATCAAAAAATGAATTACTGATTATCAATAACTTACAAAAAGTTAGTTGAACTTATATTAAACAATGCCATTAAAAATTCGTATCTTGCGCCCAATTTGTATTCAAGCTCATATAATTTGATATCTACAGTGCGTCAAATTTTCATAAACAATTGATTATCAATAAAAAAAAGGAAAAACAACAAATTAAGGCAACATTGATATATTCACTATTGTGCACGAAAAAGTCACGGACTATGCCTAATTATAGGGAGTTAATAAAAGATAAATAGATTAGAATGGAATCTTTCGAAGAAATAGGATTAAGCGGAGCAATTCTAAAAGCCATCAATGACTTAGGTTTTGAAAAACCAACTCCAATCCAAGCACAAGCTATCCCACTTTTACTTTCCTCCGATCAGGATGTGATCGCTTCAGCACAAACAGGAACAGGAAAAACAGGTGCCTTTGGCTTACCACTTTTACACATGACAGATGTAGACGATTCATCTACTCAAGGATTGGTTTTGTGTCCAACTAGAGAACTTTGTTTGCAGATAACCAAAGATCTTCAACAGTTTGGAAAGTACATCAAGGGATTGAATATTGTTGCTGTTTATGGAGGTGCAAGTATCCGTGACCAGATCAGAGCCTTGAACAAAGGCGCACAGATTGTAGTAGCTACACCAGGACGTGCCAAGGATTTACTCAAACGTAAGCGTTTGGTTCTAGACAATATCAACAGAGTCGTGCTAGATGAAGCTGATGAAATGTTGACCATGGGATTCAAGGACGAATTGGATGCTATCTTGGGTGCAATGCCCGAAGAGAAACAAATTCTATTGTTCTCTGCTACCATGTCCAAGCGAATTCGCTCAATTACCAAAACCTACATGGATGATCCTGCTCAAATTGAGACAGAGCGTGTCAATACTGCTGCCAAAAATGT
>JAKVCT010000188.1 GCA_022448995.1 Saprospiraceae bacterium | reverse complement strand
ACGTGAGCTGAATGATGATAAAACTCCTTTGGCACATATTCCTCCCCTGTATGGTCGTGTATCCTTTAATTATAAGCGTCAACGTTTTCAGTTTGGTGTTGCTACACAGTTCAGCGCTGCCAAAAAGCTAAGTGCTTATTCCGATGGAAGTTCTGAGAATTTGGATAAAGCTTTGGTAGCTGATTTGGCAGGGAATCCACTAGAAACTCCGATTCCTGCTTGGTTTACTATTAATATTTATACCTCTTATAAACTAAGCCAAAAGTTCTCAGTTTACCTAGCTGTGGATAATTTATTGGATTGGCACTACAGAAGTTACTCATCTGGTGTGAGTGCGCCAGGACAAAATATTATTATTGCCTTGAGAGGTCATTTTTAGAAGTAGATTTAATACATAAATGATTGATATTTTACTTAAAATAATTGATTCTTTCTATTTTATTTTCAAAGGCATTCTACCTTTAAAAACGTATAGATATGCTGTTTGTGGAGGAGGTAACTTAGTGCTAGATACTGTTCTTTATTTTATTTGTTTTCATTTCATCTTTTGCAAGGAAGATGTTGATTTAGGCGTTATTGTACTAAGCTCACACATAGCATCTCTTTTTTTTGTATTTCCAATTACCTTTTTAATTGGTTTTTTACTGAATCGATACATAGTATTTTCCACATCTCAATTATCTGTAACTTCTCAGTTATTGAGATATTTGACTGTTGGGATAATCACCTTGCTTATTAGTTATTGCTCTATGAAGTTACTTGTAGATATTCTTCTGTTGTATCCAACTCCATCACGCATTTTAACTACTGTCATAACGGTTTTATTTAGTTACATCATGCAAAATAAATTCAGTTTTAAGTAAAAGAGCATAGAATAGATCCATTAACAAATACACTAATTTTAAACATGTTCTAAATTATGCTATACGATGAAATCATTTTAGGAAAAGGTTTAAAGGAAATACAAATAGGTGATCCCCTCTTAAAATTAAGAGATCATCTACTAAAAGATCCTCAAAAATGGAAAGTAGAGCTTACAGCAGCTATAAAAAAAGGAGTGCCAGATTTTATAGATTATACTTTTGAAAATGCAATTAGATTTCGTGTAAATCCCTATCTAGGGAAAATATCTGCAATCAAATTTTTTGGCGATTTTTGTGGAACTATTCTCCAAGAGTATGGGATAGGGTCTATTGTTACAGATCTCAAAAAGCGAGAAGAATTAGAGCTAAGTTTCGATGAACATTATGTTTTAGTCAACAAAGATGATCTTATTATAACAGTAGACAATAATCAAGAATTTATTGATGATTGGCAGGACATCAAATACAATACAATAGAGACAATAACAATAGAGCATTTCACATTCAATCGAATGAGCTTTAAATCTTCTGAACTAGAAAAGATATGGCAAGCTTAGTAAAAGACACTTCCTAGATCAGTCAATCCTCCTCTTACAAGCTCAGTAACTGCTTAAACTTGCTCGCTTGTCTCCTAGAGATTTCAATCTCTGTTCCATTTGCCATGATTACTTTCAGATTACCACTAAACCAAGTGGAGATGTTCTGAATGTGTTTCAAATTTATAATAAACTGACGATTGGCTCTAAAAAACTGACTAGGTTCTAAGCGTTCTGCAATCTTATTCAATGATTTGTGGATAAGTGGTTGTTGCTTATCAAAAAACACACGAGTGTAATTCCCAACACTTTCAAAATAAAGAACTTGATGTAGGTATACCAACCAGCAGTGTTCTCCATCTTTCACAAAAATTTGACTGTTATGACTTAGACTACTTACAGGAGTGGCTTCTACTGTATTTTCTTGAAATTGTTCCTCTGCTTTCTGAATCGCTTTTGCTAAGCGATCTTTAGAAATTGGTTTTAGTAAATAATCTAGAGTGTTGTACTCAAAAGCTTTGATAGCATACTGATCATAAGCTGTTGTAAAAATCACGATTGGAACATCCTCCAACATTTCTAATAAATCAAAACCATTTTTTTCGGGCATGTTAATGTCCAAAAACAATAAATCAGGCTTCTGTTGTTGAATCATTTCAAAGGCAGTATCCACATTAGCTGCTTCACCCAAAAGTTCAATCTTAGGATGCGCTTTGAGCATACTTTTCAACTCCAAACGAGCTAGGCGTGAATCTTCAACAATTAATGCTTTCATAAAACTGACTTTGATTAGATTAGATAGTTTCTAGTGGTAATTCTATTTCTACAATATACTTATTTGATCCCTTTTCGATCCAAAATGTTGCTTTTTCCCCATAAAGTAGTGTCAGACGTTCTTGCACATTCTTTAGTCCGATCTGAGTCGAGTTTTTCAGCTCCTTTTGTGTAAATTTGGGATTATAATCATTAATCACCTGAATAGAGATTGCATTTTTTCCCGTTTCACGGATATTAACCTCAAGGAGCCCTCCTTGGCTAAGGTTGGCTATACCATGTTTCACCCCATTTTCGACCAAAATTTGTAAAATCATAGGTGGGATAGCAACTTGTGTAAGCTGAACATCTACATTTTGAATATAATTAAGTCGTTCTTCTAGCTGTATTCGATACAATTCAATAAAATGCTGTACCATTTCTAGCTCCTGCTCAACACTTACCCGATCAATTTTACTGCTGTTCAAAGCATAACGCAAGGTTTCGGATAAACGTGTAATCATCTCACGTGATTTATCTACATCTTCAAGCATTAATGCACGGATATTATTCAAACAATTGAACATATAGTGTGGATTTATCTGTCCTTTCAATGTGTTTAGTTTGGCTTCATTCAGTGCATTGCTCAATTGTATCTTTTCTAGTGTATTTTGCTGATTTTTTATCAAATATTTTGCTCCAATATATCCCAAAACCCAAATTCCATGAAATAAAGTTAGTGTTAACCAGTTGCCCAAGAACTCTACCAGCAATCTTTGACTATTAATAGTTGTCAAGGTTCCCCAAACTAGATTAATCACAATAATCGTAAGCATGGTATGCATTAATCCATTCAGCAAAATCGTTCCCAACCCTATACGCATCAGTGCATATGGACTATAATTCATAATATTTATTTTGTGAAATAGCCAACGCATCAATACAACTATCACGAAACCTAGTAAACATAATATAGAACTATCTGTAAACTCCTTACTTATCTCTAACTTTGGTAACGCAATTAACCGAACAGCAATATTCATGATCCAAATAAGTGTCCAACCTGTTATGTTGCTCCACCAAAATAAATGTTTAGTAGGTTTCATCTATTATTATCTATTTTCATGACAATTAGCTAGCCTCGCAGAGCTCAACACAGGTAACCCTGAAAGACTCAGCGAGGCTAAATACCACCACAATATAAATCCATTTTCTATGTAAATATATTTTTCATAGGATTGGTCAAAGAACTAATTTTATTAAAAGCGCTCATTAATCCATGTGACAATCAATTCTAGGGTCTTTGGTGAGAAGGTTTCATCAATCACAGAGTATTCAGCAGGATGTCCAGTCGTACAAGTTTGGAATAAATGATTTTGATTTTCAATTTTTCTAATAGTTACATCCTTATTTCCAGCTTTTTGCAAGCTTTTCTCGATTCCTGCTAGATTTTCGTCTACAGGAACTTGCAAATCCTTTACTCCATTGATTGCTAATACGGGACAAACTACCTTTTGCCAGTCTTGCCTAGGATCATAACGCATAAAGTACACAAACCAAGGCGAAGTATACTGTTTCAAAACCTTCTTAATCTCTTCATCCGTAATATCTTTCTCTTCTTTTTTCAAAAATTTAATCAATGCTTCTTCTCTCTTCTCTGCTATTGTCTCTTTAGCAATGATAGAGAACATTTTTTTCCCCCTTTTATATTCTCTATCAATCTTTTCTTGTTTGATAGCTGTAGCTTCGCTGATCAAACGAATTTGTTCTGGCAATAAGTCCTTACCTGCCATACCTGGTCCTGCCATAGATACCACAAAAGCTACATCCTCATTCCCCGCAGCAACCATTGGAGCAATCAAGCCACCTTCACTATGTCCAATTAGACCAATCTTTTTAGGATCAATTTTGTCATGTGTTTTCAAAAAATCAATGGCTGCTTGTACATCTGATCCAAAATCTTCAGAAGTTGCCGCAGAAAAGTTACCCGTAGATGCTCCCACACCACGATCATCATAGCGCAATACCGCAATTCCCTGTTTGGTTAGGTGATCTGCAATAACCAAGAAAGGTTTGTGTCCCAACAAGAAACAGTCTCGGTTTTGAGGGCCTGATCCAGAAATCAAAATAACAACAGCATGTGCTTCACCCTCTTTTGGATAACTCAAAGTTCCTGCTAATTCTACAGCTGCTTTAGTGTTTTTAAATTTCACCTCCTCTGTTTTGTAAGAGAAAGGTGCTTGGGGCTCTTGTGGGCGTTTTGGTGTTTCTGCTTTTTGATCGCTACGCTCTAGAGTTAACGGAAACTCCATTCCATTCTGAGTAAATATACCTGATATTTGATTCTCCCCTTCCAAGGAAGCAGTATATTGGATAGTCAGTTTTTTGGATTCAATAATCAGGGTTTTGTTTTCAAAACTAGTTTGAGAACAAGGGATATCAAAAGCATTTTGATCTGGACTATCCATTGTTGTGACTAGTACACTGTTCTTTTCTTTGATATTGAACCCAATACGTAATTTTATGCCTGAGATATTTAGTTCTCCTGTCCAATAGCCTAAGACTTCTTTTTGTCCAATTGTCATACTACTACAAGAAGTAATGATTAGTAATAAAATGAATAGCTTTTTCATATGATGTATCTGATTGGTTGATTATTTATAATTCGATATCTCAAATATCACCAAAAATTAATGCTTTATAAAGTCTTTTTATATGAACGGTCGGACTTAGTGATGAACGGTAATTGCTAAAATCAGAAGTCTACTCCTAGTCTATTTTTCTTCAACCAAAACCAATTTTTCAGAATTAAACATCTGATCTGGTGTAATAACTAACTCCTCTTTAGGCAGCTGGTTTCCGTAGCGTTCTTTCAACTTTTGCTGGACAATAGGATCAGATAAATCAAAATCTCCCAATCGTTCTAATTGTCCAATCTCTATATTAAATGCTTCTTTGTACACCTTCCAAACCAACTCTGAACAATACATTTTATTATCAGACCATTCAAAACGTAAATCATAATCTTTGTTCAAATGCTGTTTACCAATCATTTTCATTTTCTGAATACCTGATGCTGTCAGTAGTTCCTCAGCATTCTTTAAGCGCTTAACCACATATTTCCCAGCTTCTCCTCTATTAATCCATGTTTTTAAAGGAGTTATTTTAACAGGTTGAACAGCTTCATATACAAAGTATTGATTCCCTTTCTGGTAAATAATTCCCATGTGTGAGTACTTAGAATTAGTAGCCAATTGTATGGCTTGACTTTGTCTAGATTGAGAAGTATGAAAAATTAAATCTCCATTTTTTAATGAAGTAGTTCCTTGCTTTTCTTCCTTATTGGATACTTTAGTCCCGTCATTTTGTGTAGTTTGGGGATCTCTAGAATTACATCCAAATAGAAGAATGAATAATAAATATAAGCTTGTTTTCATGTTTTTGGGTCTGTGAATACGTAAGGCTTGAGCTTTGTCTGTTTACTCATAGTGAAATAATACAATAAAATTATAAGAAGGAGAGATCAACCTCTTATGCAATTTATCAAAGAAATATAAAATTTAGGGAAAAATATGTAAAATTAGGTATCTTCATACTTATCAATTTTTGAAAATTAATTTATACATGACACGAAAAGCATATATTGAAGGTTTACCTAAGGCAGAATTGCATTTACATATCGAAGGTTCTTTTGAGCCAGAACTAATGTTTGAAATTGCACAAAGAAATCAGATTGAAATTCCATTTCAATCTGTGGAAGAACTCAAAGCTGCCTATGAGTTCAATAACTTACAAGAGTTTTTAGATATCTACTATCAAGGTGCTAATGTTTTGCAAACAGAACAGGATTTTTATGATATGACTTGGGCATACCTCGAGCAGATTCATAAAGAAAATGTCTTACATACTGAAGTTTTCTTTGATCCTCAGACACATACCGATCGAGGAATTGCCTTTGAAACTGTTATAAATGGAATTTATAAAGCTTTAGAAGATGGTAGCAAAAAATTAGGTATTACCTATAAATTGATCATGTGCTTTTTACGCCATTTGAGTGAGGAAGCAGCTTTTGAAACCTTAGCAATGGCTATGCCCTACAAAGATATTATACTTGGAGTAGGCTTGGATTCTTCTGAATTAGGGCATCCTCCGTCAAAGTTTGAACGCGTTTTTGCAAAAGCAGTTGAGGCTGGTTTTATCCCCGTTGCACATGCTGGAGAAGAAGGGCCTGCACAATATGTACATGAGGCATTGGACTTGTTAAAAATCGAACGTTTAGATCATGGAAATCGTTCTTTGGACGATCCTGAATTAGTAAAAGTATTAGCTGAAAAGCAAATGGCATTGACTGTCTGTCCTTTGTCTAACCTAAAACTTTGTGTGGTAGATGGTTTGAAGAATCATCCTTTGCGTAAAATGCTAGAAGCTGGACTTTTAGCAACAATCAATTCTGATGATCCTGCTTATTTTGGTGGTTATATGAATGCCAATTTTCATGAAACTGCAGAAGCTCTAGATCTGACTAAGGATGAATTGACAACGTTAGCTATCAATGGCTTCAAGGGTAGTTTCTTGAGCGAAAAAGAGAAAAATGCTTATATCCAAAAAGTGAAGGCTTATGCCGCTCAGAACAAGGTGACCTTTCAAGAGGTTACCCAATAATCTTGAATAGAGCCTTTCACGAGTTATTTTACAAAACGCTTTGTGTTTGGTATAAAAAGGTCTTCGCTAATATGATTTTAGCTTTGTTCTGGAGTATTTTCCTCCTAAAGCGAAGACCTTTTGCTTCTCAGAGCTCTCAAACCTCCCTAAGTATATTACCATGCAAAATCTTGTATTTCAACATCATTTCCTGTATGTTCAACCACTCTAAGAATATCATTATGAATATCTAAATGCCACTTCATCCCTGGTTCAACAGTAATTAATTTTTCCTTGCCATTACCCCATTTATCACTGACCCACAATTCTGTTTCCTTCTTGTCTGGATGATACAATTCAATGATTAATTTATTTTTAGGTTCTCTAGCAAATAAACAATGACTATTCAAATTCCGACTATTATTGTTCATCACGATAGTCATAGTCTGCTCGTCATAAGCTTGTTCAAAATAAATATTTCGAATAAATAACGAACCCAATTCCTTGGGTTCATACAAAAAAAACTTGCGTTTCTTAGGTATATCCCAAATAGCAATATTAGAAATATGTTGAAAATCTGTAGTCACCTTTTTATCAAAAAAGCCTTGTATTTTTTGAGGATACAAATAATAATAAATCAAATTAAGTTGTGGATCATAAACACCTTGATTTTCACCAAGATTGTTTCTGCTAAAAGATTTCATAACGATTGGATTTTGGTTTTCTTTTACATTAAGTAAGGCAGTTAATTAACGGAATTAAATACTGAAGTTGTTTAAGAATTAGATTTAATGCAGAAATTCAGAGGACTTAAGTAAGTGGACAAAAATAACCGTATAATAGATTTTAGAGTATTTTAGCTAATTTCAATGCAAAAAACACAGCAATAGCAGGTTATTGTGAGTATTTTTAAAGTAGAAATTACTTAACTGCGGTAAAGATAATTTTTAAACAACTTCCTTACTTAAAATTGGGAATGCATTACTCTTATCTAGTTGACTTCAAATAATTCAACATCGAATACAAGAATTGCATTTCTAGGAATAGAAGGCGATGGAGGATTAGCCCCATAGGCCATACCTGAAGGAATAATTAATGTACCCTTTCCCCCTTCTTTTAAAGCAGGAATTCCACGTTGCCAACCTAAAATGACATTTGTCAGTGGAAAAGAAACAGGATTACCTCCATAAGAACCATCAAACTCTGTCCCATCCAATAAATAGCCTCGGTAGTGTACCGTAACCGTACTAGTGATAGTTGGGTTGGGCCCCACACCTTCGGTGGTTTCCACATAGTATAAGCCATCTCCCAGGTCAACAGCATTTAGACCTTGTTCTGCAATATATGCTTGAATTAACTCCTCATCTTTAACTTCCTGTTTAGTACAAGAAACAAAAAATAGACTTAAACAGAATACGCTCAAAATTAAGTTAGAATACATTTCTTAAAGTTTAAAAAATACGTTGTAAAAAATAGCGAACTAGTTGCTACACCATTCATTGAAAATCAATATCTATTTTAGATTGATCTCTATAACTACAGAGTATTAAGTTGCTAATACTATTGATTGATCCAAGAGGTCATATTAGGACTCTGTACTCTCTCTATTAGTTTAGTTTTTGCAAAGCAATCAAACGATCTGGATAATCCGTGATAATTCCATCTACCCCCAAATCAGTTAGGTTGATCATATCCTCTACTTCATTAACTGTCCAAGGAATGACTTTCATATTTTTTTCTGTAGCAAACGCCATTAACTCCCTAGTTACCAATGGATAATATGGACTATAGATAGGTGGTTGAAAGCCCAACTCTTTTATATTTTTCTCAAAATCGGTTTGACCTTCATCTATTAATAAAGCCAAAGTTTGCTTGGGTTGTAAACGGTTAGCAATACGCAAACACTCCAAATCAAAGGACTGAAAAGTGGTACGTTCTTGTACACCTGCAGCAATAATCGTATCCAACACCATTTGTGTAAACTCCTCTACAGCTGGATGAAATTTATTGTCGTGTTCAGGCACTCGCTTTACTTCGATATTGTAACGAATGGGGGCTAAACCTTGTTCTTGGGTATAGGCTTCGCAAGCCTTAAACACTTCTGTTAATGAGGGTTTAACAACCTTTTGCAATTCCTGTTCTGGAAAGCGTGCATGTTTTCTAGTTCCACAATCACATTTCTGAATTTCTGCAAGTGTCATTTCATACAAGTTAAACGCTTGCTGATTTTCTTCGGTAACATCATTCCCTTCTGGATCTTTACAGAATTCAGCAGACAACCACGGTTCATGTGAAACCACTACATAACCATCCTTACTTGTCACTACATCCATTTCTAGTGTATGTGCACCTAGCTTTATGGCTTTGAGAAAAGCAGGAATACTATTTTCTGGTAACAAACCACGACATCCACGATGTCCTTGAATATCTAAACTAGTGTTAATCATATTTTTAGTAGAATTATTACTGGTTTTGCCTGTATCTGAAGCAGGTTGATTTGTATTGACTTGTTGTGTAGGTTTTGAATCCTCACAGGCTACAAATAGCATACAACAAGCTATTAATAAGAAGTAAGTGCATTTCATTAGTAAGTGCATTTTGGCGAAAAATCTACTCAAAATAGACAAAATATTGAGCTTTAAGGCTAGAATTAATGGATCTTCTAGAATAAAATTAGTTACTGGATGCTATTGTATCTAGGATTACTGACGAATCCTAGACTATTTCGCGTGATTTCATAAATCGCCATCCAAAAACAAGTACCAATACAGCAATACCACCACCCAGTAACCACCACAACCAAGTATATTGATGTTTTTGAGATACTTTTATTGGACGATGATCGCCAACCTGAATAAAGGGTGACCAAAAAGCAGGATGCTTAGCCACAGTTCTACCACTACTATTGATATAGTTTAACTTAGCTTGTCTCAAAGCAGCTACTTTACTCATCCCTTCTGCCAAATGTTGATAAAAATCCTTCATAATTCTAGCTGTAGCATCATCATTCACTTGCCACAAACTCACTACCATTGCGGG
>JAKVCT010000187.1 GCA_022448995.1 Saprospiraceae bacterium | reverse complement strand
TATTTCTTGGCAAGAGAAAAAGCAGATGAAAATGATATTAAAATTCTTACCACCAAGAAAGTGAAAATCCCATATCAAGCATCCATTGAGGACAAAATTGCAGAATTTACTCAATAATTTTCCAATCTTCTAAAAACAATAGCCATGTCAACAATAGAAAAAGCGCTTAAGACCTTTGAGAACAACTTGAAGGATATAGATAAATTAAAAAAAGAGTTTAATACTAAAAATACAGATTTAACGTCAAATCATGACAAGGGATTAAAACCTTTCTTGAACGATGTGAAAGCCAACAAGCCTACAGGAACTGCTTTAGAAACCAAGCTAACAGAGTATAAAAAACTTAAAATGGCTGCGCTTGAAGCTAAGGAAGAGTATACTAAGAGTAAAGATGCTTTCTTGAAGGTATTAGCAGATGTAAAAGCGGGCTTAGGTGATACCTATATCAATGTGAAACATTCTTTGATTGATACAGTCTATGACGCACGAACATTTCTTTCTCTATATAATAATATGGGAAAAAAGACTGTTGATAAGAAAATTGAAAAGTTAAAAGAGTACTTAAAGGCATATGCTGAACTTCAAGATTTTAATAAGGATCAAATTAAGGAGTTAAAGAGTAAAGTTTCTGACACTACAGTATGGATTTCTACTAATGAGGGAGATCACTTATTAGATGCTTTTGCTAAGCACGAAAAAGAGGGATTAGACTTATTATTAAAATTTTATGATAGAAGAGAATCTATAACTAAGCTATTAGTACAGCACGAAACATATATACAAGGGAAGATTAAGGAATATGATTTTACTACCTTAGACCGAACATTGAATGACATCGAAGTCATTTTGGGGGTTCCTGAAGAAGATAAACCACTCATAGACGAAAATACAATTAGCCTTCTTTGTACATTACTAGGTATTGACAAAACAGGTACTTTGACAGAGGAAAAAGAGATTGAGTTTGTACCTAGAGTTAAACATGATGTAACCATACCTATTCCATTGTATGCTGATCCAATCATTCAAGTGAGTATTGATTTTTCATTCTCTATGGATATAGGAATAAAAGGTAAGATAGATCCGATTACCTATGATTTGCCAAAAGGTCTTTTAGAGGTTAAAGCAGTAGCTACTGCTAATATGGACTTTACTTTTGAAGCTGCATTATCATTGCGTATTATTCAACTAATAAAAGCTTCTATTGGGGTTAGGGTTGGTTTCAATAATGTGATAACTACAGAAGGTAATCTTAAAGCAAAATGGACTACAATTAGTGGAGGGTTAGCGCTAAATGTATCTTCTAAATTAGCAGCAGAAGCATACATTACGTTAGGAATTACAGGACCTATTGGGGCAATTATAGAATTAGTGACAGGACAAGCACCTGAAAAAGAATGGTCATTAGGTTCTTTAGTTCTATTTGAAATGACACTTAAGAAAAATGCATCAGTTACCCTTGATGCTAAGTCTGGTAAGATAAAAGCAGAGTCCAACTTTAAACCACTAAAAGACGGATTTACAATTGACTTTATTGGTAAGGAAGAGATCAAGCGCAAATTAAACGCGCGTTATAATAATCAGCTAAAAGTGATTAAGCAACAGTTACTTTCTGATACTGAAATAGCAAAGGCTGCTGAAGAAAAAGATGCTTTACTCAAAAAAAATTCCATCTTTACACGTACTGAAATTGGTCAAGAAAACTATGATCATACTCAATTAATATCAGGACGAGACGATTGTGTTTCTGCCTATGATCGTTATTATAACATCTTTTGGATAGGTAAAGCCATCGTAACATTAAAAGAAAAAGGTATTGAGTACGAAAATGATTTAGAAATATTGAAAATTATCAATTCGTATGATGCTGATTATAAAGACGCTTATCATGAAGAATTTATTAAAACAAATGCATTTCTAAAGGATGCATTTGATGCTAATAATTTTTTCAAATTAGTTGATGATAATTCATTAGCAAGTGATAATCCTTACAAGAAATCCAATCAATTGAAAAATGTGGAAAATATCCCAATGGATATTCTTGATGATATGGTAAAAGATATTAGAACTATTCAAGGTAAAACAAAAAACAAAAAAGTCCGAAAATCAATAGAGGCTTTATACACTTTGAAGCTAATTACTATTGACCAAATTACAAGTGCTAGTGATGAGGCGATAACTACATTTAAGGAAGAGATGGATACTTTCTTCGAAAAAACTGAAAAGGAAATCGAAGATATGATTATTAATGACAAAATGTTTAGTTTTTTCGAAGCCTTCAATGAAGACCGAAGAACTAAGAAGCATGAATTGAGAGCGCTTCTTAATAAAACATTAGATGCAGAAAAGGTGAATTATAAGTATCCAAAGGGCTTAAATACTACTACTATTAAGTCTAAGTTAGAAGGTGTAGTAGAACAATTCAAAAAAGATAATGCTGAAATGTTTACTGCAAGCAACTAATGAATATTCTAAAAAACATATAACTCATTATAATGAAACAGAAGTTAAAAAACCTAGAAGTCGCACGAAAAAAAGGGCCTAGTTTTGTACGTAAAACGATCAAGAAGCTATTGATGGAGGACATTACAGAACCTAGACAGTTTTTCTATGATACTGAATTTGATTATGAAGGTGATGAAGGTAAAAAACCATTATTATTTATTGGTGAGATTCCTACAAAGTGGAAAAAATATGTAAAGGCAAACAAAACTAGTAAAACATTAGCTGCCGGACGTTGTATTTTTGATGTAAAAACACAACAATTAAGCTTAGAAGCCAAGATAGGAAAAGGTGCGAAACCATTGGTACTAAAAGTACTTCATAAAGAAGTTTTAAAACCTTTTGCTAAACCACAGTTTGTTGATTCTGTTGAAAATCCAACGGTATTAGCGCTTGATAGTACAGAAGAAGGGGACACTGCTGTAGAACAAGCACCAGATCCACAAGATAAAAATACTGTACCATTTGATGCTACATCTTATATCCAAGAAGTAGAGAAAGCTATTAAGCAAGCAAATGATATATTAACACAAAATGCACCTCTAGTAACAACTTTGTCAAGTTCTTTAAGTAATTTAAAGAAGAAAATTATCTCTATGGATTTTATCAAAGAGAGTATAGAGAACTTTAATAAGTTAGGAGATTTAGGTGTATCTATGCGTTATATCACATCTTTATTGGCCTTTGGTGCAGAGTTGAGTAAAGAGAATGATGTTAATGCTCAAATACAGCTTTTGAAGACAAATCAAGAAGCATTGACTAAGCAAAAGGACGAAATAGTTACTTTTGAGTCAAAAATTAATGATTTAAACATGATAAGTGACGACGGAACAGAAGATGTAGAGCTTATTAGTAGTGAACCAATATTGGACTTCTTCAGTAAAGTAAGTAAATTATTTGCTTAGTATCAACAGAGGAATAAGACTAAGCAAAAAGCTCAAAAAACGAAGCCAAATAATATTTGGCTTCGTTTTTCTTTTTGGGGGCTGCCTAAAAAGGCGAAACTTAAAAAAGTATCAGAATATTTTTTGGTGAAGGGTTAAGGGCATTCGCTTTGCGTCAATAAAAAATGAAACCAAACATTTTGATTTTTAGAATTTTACTTTGGTATATTTTTAGAATGATTTGGTCGAAGCACATTTTTTTGAATTCTAATTTTGATTAGAGTTCCTTATATTTGTGTGAAATACAAAAAATTATAGTAATCTAAATAGTGCTCGAATTTTCGAAACTAATTAAGTAAGTGGACAAAAGTAACCGTATAATAGATTTTAGAGTATTTTAGCTAATTTCAATGCAAAAAATACAGCAATAGCAGGCTATTGTGAGTATTTTTAAAGTAGAAATTAGTTAAAAGAGTCAAAAGATATATGCGAGAACATTTAACCGATTACTTAATCCCGAATTAGTGAGAAAACTTACTTTTTGGCTTTCTATCAAAAAGAAGAAAAGTCGTGTGCTATCAATAATGTAAAAGAATGAAAAAAATTTTCTTAGCCGCATTACTAGGTTCTGTTATGCAGTCTAATATTGGTTTGGCACAAGGTTTTACTGGCTATACGTGGAAAACTGATATGAAGAATGATATCGAAATCCCTGAACAATTTAAAGACGCTGCAGCTGTAATCTTAGAATCTGAGAATTATAACAAGAGTACTTTTTCGGGAACTTTTCCCTTTATTGAGCAGCTAGCAACCTACCGAACACAGTTTAGAGTTAAGATCTTAAAAGAAGAAGCCCTAGAAGAGTATCAGCAGATCAATATACCCAAATTTAGAGGGCGTATTGGCGATTTTGTACAAATGAAAATAGTCGATGTACGTATTCGTAAGGCTGATGGTACAATCAAGGATTACAAAGTAAGAGATTTGCCCAAGGCAGAACTCACAGAGGAGGATGACTTATATTATCAGCAAGAGGATTTCTACATGTACCAATTAGAGGACTTAGAAGTAGGAGACGAGTTAGAGCAAATTAATATCTTAGAAGCAAAATTTGTAGATCAGGGGAGAACAGTAAATCTTTATGCAGATTATCCAGTCCTAAAAGCCAAGTTTACTCTATCTGCTCCTAGTAAAGTAGTTATCAAAGGAAAAGTATACAACGGAATGCCTGATCCAGTAACCAAACGTTCAGGGGATCAGCAGGTGTATACCTGGACAATGGAAAACCTAAAGGCTCTGCCCGAAGCCAACTCTCCAGGAACAATCTTTACTGATAAATTAGAGTATTTAATTTATGAATTAAACCTAAAAAATTTCCGTACAACAGCTTTTGATATCAAAAACTTTAGCGATATCATTCGCCAGTATGCAAGTGATTTGGATGACATACGTGCTCCTCGTAAGAAAAAAATGGATGAATTCTATGCAGCCTTGTTGGAGGGTAAATCCAGCAAAACAGATCAGCTATTGGCACTAAACGAATTTATTGCCAAAGAGCTGAAAATCATTAGTACACGAGATCTAACTGAGAGCGAGCGCAGTTCTGGAATTGATTATTTTCTGATGGCCAAAAAGGCAGATTACCAAACCCTTATGCGTATCTACAAAGATTTTTTTGAGCGTTATGGAATCAAATATAACCTTGCTTTTGGACGCAGTCGTTATCAAGGACCTGTAGATCTAGGATTCCCTTCTCAAACACAGATTGGTAGTTATTTTTATGTTATCAATGTTGACGGTCGTCAGTTAATTATTTCGGGAACAGCAGGTATCAATGAATTGCCAAATAGTTTCTGGGGAACTACTTGTTTCTTTTTGGATGTAACAGATCGCAGTAGTCAATTGCAAAAAATTACATTTCCAGACACTCCTTTATCGGATGGAACTAGTAAGCGTAACAGACGAGTTCAGGCTAAGATTAGCTTGGAAGAAATGACAGTTGCACAGAAAATTTCTGCTACTTATTTAGGTGCATATTCTGTGGGAAGCCGAGGTGGTTGGGTAAATGCTCAAAAAGTAGATACTTTGGTGAAAGCGGTTCAGGCACGTTACAAAAACCGTATGCGTCATGCAGAGGTAGTCGTGAAAGACGCTAAGATTAATAAACATGATATTCTCCCGAATTATGATTTCAAACTTAATGTCCAAATGGATATGAATAAGTTGATCCAGAAAACGGAAGATGGAAATTACAGCTTAGATTTCAAATACTGGTTAGAACATAATGTACGTACTGTGGTGAATATAGAAAACCGTGAATTGGATTATCATGTACCTTTTATAGGAACAGATGTAGAAGACTTCTTTTTGATATTTGACAAGGATATTGAGTTTGTTAATCAGAATGATTTTATGGCAGATATTGCTGACGAAAATGTTGAATATCAATGTAAAATATCTCAGGTAAAGCCTAATACTATTCGTATAGAATCTCGCTACAAAGTGAAAAAATTATTTATTGAAAAATCTAACTTAGAATCTCTAGATGAGGCCAACCAAGCAATTAAAAAACTGAATGAAGCCAAATTGATTTTCAAAGTTAAGTAATTAGCCAATCACTACAAGAGTAGGTAAGCAACAGTGTTGGGTATGGATTGGGATAAGTCCTAATATTCTCATAAAACTAAAAAATTATTGTAGAATGAGTTTTGATAAATCTTTAGCCTATCAAGAAGCACAGAGAGCTATTGATAGTGTTTTGGAGGGAGAGACGGATCGAGTACTAAAAATGGTCACAATTAATGCTCTTCTGAAAGAACATCTCCCATATTATTTTTGGGTAGGGTTTTATTGTGTACGGCAAGGAGCCTTGCAGATAGGTCCGTACCAAGGAACCTTAGGTTGTTTACATATCCCTTTTTCCAAGGGGGTTTGCGGTAGAGCAGCACGGACAGAAACTACTCAAATTGTAGAGGATGTGCATCGAGATCCTGAACATATTGCCTGTGATAGTAGATCTGTTTCAGAGATAGTTGTGCCTGTATACAATAACGACAATCAGTTGATTGCAGTTTTTGATGTGGATAGTACAACAGAGGCGTCTTTTGATCAGGTAGATCAAGAATATTTAGAATCTATCTTGAAAAATCACTTCCAAACACAAGTTTTAACAATGTAGTTGCCTTATACTTTATGTATAATACATATATGAGTAAAGCATCTTAGTCTTATGGATTAAGGTGCTTTTTTATTTGGGTATTATCAATCAAAAACAAATCTTACTTGTTCAAATCATTTTTTTTTAGTAGTTTTAGCGGTCTATTTGGGCAAATGTGTAATTACATTCTACCTAGAACCCGTATCATAAAATGATAGTTCTAGAAAAAGACTCTTTATCACTCGCTATAATAATTGGGGATACATTGCCCGTTACTCTGAAATCCATTTAGTCATCCCAAGTACTTTTTATCTAACATTGATATTTACCAATCTCAGAATCGTATGAAAACAAAAATAAAAGCAGCTAATTTAGAAAAGGTAAATTTTGCTCTCCAGCGTAAAGAACTGCTACGTATTTCAAGTGATATGAAAACTCCAGAAATGCCTGGAGGCGACTCTCCCGAAACTTCTATTCCCTTTTTTGTCAAGAAGAATCACAGGTTTGCTTGTGGAACTGAGCACCCTTTAGTGGTATTTGCTGCCAAGAATCCAGCATGGAAAAAGCAAGCTAAAGAAGCTTTCAAAGAAGATAAAAAAGGAATGCTTTATGGCAACTGTTATATCAATGGAGATACCTTGCTTTTGCAAGTCCAAAAAGGAAATATGAAGCTGGTTGATCTGAAAAAAGCTGCAAAGATGTTGCTCAAGAAAGCTGGGATTATGAATGTAGGGATTTGTCAAGGAAGCGCAGCTCCAGCTCCAGCTGAAGAAGGCAGTGATTCTACAGACAATTCTAATACAGTTGAAGAAAATCAGCCTAGTACCTTAGCAGATTTAGCTAATTTGGCTAGAACAGCAGTCCTAGACTTCAAGAACAGTATTGTCCCTATGTACAAGGCTGGAATCTTAGCAGAAACAGACACCCCTAAATTGAAGGATGTAGAGAAAAATCTATCTAGTTTTACTTCAGAACTCTCTTCTACAGAAAAAGCGCAGCAAGCTAAGTTTACCAAATTAGGCGTTTCTGTATCCAATGTAAGCAAGCAGTTAGCAACGATTTTGGGTGGTTTGGATGGATCCAATCCAAAGGTTCAAGAAGATATGGAGATTAACAAACTAGCAGGGATGGCCAAAAGTATTCTGAAAGGAATAAAAAGAGTGAAGAAAAAGGTAGTTAAGAATCTCAAAAAAAATAAAACAACAGATAAAGATTTAGATACTGTAGTTGATATTATTAGTCAAATCTCAGAGTTTGGGGGCATCTTTGATCAAGCCTCAGATATTGTGAAAACAAAGTTGCAAAAAGAAGATGGAAAAATTAAGAATTTAGCAGCTCAGATGGATAGTCTGAAAACCAAGGTAGAATCTTCTGCACCGAGCAAGTCCATTGATCAAGAAGATGATAAAAACTATGAGGAGTTGCTGGATGAGATCGAAAAAGAATCGATCAAACAAAAAGAGCATTTGGATAAAATTGCTCAAGAACTCAAAGATCTAAAGGCTATTCCCAAAGATATTCCTCAAGGGGCAGAACTCTTAGCTGGTTTAGACTAATCACTTGATAATAATAATAATAACAACAATAATCTAAATATATATAATTATGAGCTTAGGAGATTTATTAGGAGAGGTACGCGAAAGTCGAAAAAAGTTAATAGACTTAAAAAAGAAAGCAAAAAAGAAGGATAAGAAAAAGAAGAGAAAGAAAAAAGGTCGTGCAAAAAAGATATTTTCTATTCTAGACACAGTTATTGAAACAGCCAATAATATTGAGAAAGATGGGGTAGATATTGGTGATTTAGTGCAAATCGGAGGAGATTTGGTTAAGGATAATATTAAGAACGAAAAAGTTAAGGATGTAATTGATACTGCACAAGATGTTTTGGAGGATGGCAAAGTAGATGAGCAGGATTTATTGCAACATGGAGGAGATTTGATTAAGGATAATATTAAGAACGAAAAAGTTAAGGATGTAATTGATACCGCACAAGATGTTTTGGAGGATGGTAAAGTAGATGAGCAGGATTTATTGCAACATGGAGGGGATCTGATCAAGGATAATATCAAGAATGAGACGGTTAAGGATGTAATTGATACCGCACAAGATGTTTTGGAGGATGGCAAAATAGATAAGGATGAGATTATTCAGCAAGGAGGGGACTTGATTAAGGATAATATCAAGAATGAGACGGTTAAGGATGTAATCGATACTGCACAAGATGTTTTGGAGGATGGCAAAATAGATAAGGATGAGATTATTCAGCAAGGAGGGGACTTGATAAAAGATAATATTAAAAATGATCGAATTAAGGACACTATTACAGCTATTCAGGAAGCTCTAGAGGATGGTAAAGTAGACGCTGCGGAAATTTTAGGTGTACCAGCAGCTTTCTTCAAAAAAGAAATCGAAAAAGCAGGCTTAACAGATATTATACTCCAAACACAAGATATTTTAAAAGGGGTTACTACATTTGATCAGTTGCTTGAAAAAGCAAAACAACTCGCGATTGAACTAGCCAAAGAAGCTGCCAAAAAACTTATTGATAAGTTTATCTTGGATCACCTCAAAGGTGGATTTAGCAAGGAGTTAGTACGCATAAAATATCAGCCTAAACGCAAGAAATGGGGACGTTTGTCTATGGGAGCTTCTTTTGAGGTAGGGTTGACTGGGGAAATCAAGGCTGATTTCAAAGATGATGCTTTACAAGTCCAGACCAAAATGCTTGGAGATACTTATGCTACAGGAGATTTGACACTAGATGTTGGATTTACGATTCCTGTGATTGATAAACGAGTAGAGGGGGAAGTGAAGATAGAAACCAAGGGAAATCTAGACTGTGTTGCTGATGCAACTATTGATTTAAAACTCGATATTGAAAAGGCTCGTTTCTCTGCCGAATTGCATCCAGCAACTGTAATCACAGAATATGATATCACCGCATACTTAACTATTCCTGAGTGGATTACTGACCTATGGAATGGTGCTGCGGAATGGTCATTTGGTTATCTAGATCCTATTGATGGAACCTTCTCTAAGAAGATTGGTAAGCACAAGTTATTTGAAATCACAACACCTGGACACGAACTAGGTATTGAAATCAAAGGATTCAAGTTTACGAGTAAATCTAAGGGAAGTTTTGATATTAAGAAAGGAGCAGAGTTAGAGGCTATGATTAAAAAAGTAGAAACTTATTTACCTTGGTAAGTAAGTAGTTAGCCATAATTATCTAACACAAAAATTGGTAACCTCATTTGTCTACTTACTTAAACAGTTTAGATATTTAAGTAGATAGCCACAATTAATTTGTATTT
>JAKVCT010000186.1 GCA_022448995.1 Saprospiraceae bacterium | reverse complement strand
TGTGCTTTTTGCTATTCGCACAAGTCGCAAAAACTCAAGACAGTTTAGACTTCAAGCTATGCAAGCTCAACAACAGTGGTTGATTCAACAACAAAAATTTACAAAGCATTCTACCAACTCTAGTAATAAAGATGATTCTGAATAATTCACAGTCTTAAATCAGTACAAATAGTTGAAATACTTTTAGTCTGCTGCTCTAAAAAGAGCATCGGATAGATAAAATGAATCCAAATATAATTTTGGATTCATTTTATTATTGGCACAAAACTAAGGAGGTTCAGTATTAAGAGCATGGCTAAATTTATTCTAAATTAGAGTATGAAAGCTCTACTAAATAGAACTACAAAGTACTCCGCAAAGTAAATTTCTTTCCCCCACAGTTTACTGATTATCAGATATTCTATTTAACAATAAAAGTCCCAAGCTAGACCTAAAAAGCTCAATACAGTTAACCATGAAGTACGCTATAAAACTAGTCTCCCTACCTATCTTACTAAGGTATTAGGATCCAAAATATTTTGGAATTTATTTCCAACTTTAACTCTGTCAACTATTTCCTTCAACTATATACATAAAAAATAAGTCAATTTATTTTTTAAAGCATATGTAATTTATTTGTAAACAGGCGCAAAAACATACAAATAGATTAACATAAATCAATAAAAATCTTGTTTTAACCTTAAAAAATAGTAAGTAAAATAAAAAATATAATATATTAAAAATAAATAAATAAATATAATGGTTAAATATTTTACTGTCGGATACAACATTTAGTTGATATTTCCTGTTTTCTAAAAAGTGAATTGAGAATCATCTAAAAGTTACGAGTTTTTTAATAAATACAATTTTTCATTAGGGAATTTACAGGATTTGTTACTTTTTTATATCTTAAGTATTAATTATTGAAAAATTTTTACGATATTGCAAGTAGATAAATAAAAAAGACCAAACATATTTTAAAGTTGTTACCACAGTAAAATTTCAAAAAAACCAAATTTGTTGTCCTTCTTATATACCCTTCCTTGTTGATACTAATATTCCCTCTCCCAAATGATTACTTACCCGTGATCTCATGTATTTTTTAGAAAAAGAATTCTAGAAAAAGAATATTGCTACATATGTATTTTATTTTAAATAATAAAAGTCCAAATGTATTATAGTAATTCCTTAAACACATTTAAACATAATATTGATAATGAACAGAGTTTTATTCACACTTATCCTAATTTTAGGAAGTATTGCTTTTTCGCAAGCACAACTAAAGCAGGTTAACAATCCCAATCTAGTCCAAAAGCGATTGAATTACGAAATGGCAAAAAATCAACCTAGCCAATCTACAGATAGACCTGTAGATCCAATGGCAATGGCTCGTAAATACGAAGAAACTGCTATTCGTAAATGGAAAGCCAATAACCCAGGTATTTATTACATTCCTTCAGACGACTATGAAAATATTGCTCAGAGCAAAAAAGATGAATTGAAAGGAAGAGTCGTGCTATTATCTGATGATAAATTAAGATGGTCGGACATAGAACAGTATGAGCAAAAATATGCACCTAAATAAAAAGATTCCACAAATATTTTCCTATAAAAATTCTAATCCATAAATTTTATGTCTCCGATAATCATTGGGAGAGAATACGTTTTTTTAATGAAAACTATCTTCCTCAACGCCTCAAAGGGCTAGATTATCTTATCTCATATGTAAAACAGAATTGTTCTTGTAACAAGCAATATAAGCTGTATTACATATGGTCTTGATGTAGACTATCATAAAAAAATAACTACAAAAATGTTTCGTAATATATACTTAATGGCAATTTTAATTTTTGTTGTTCAGAATATCTGGGCTCAAAATAATTGTGGTTCAGCAACCTCACTTTCTTATGGAGTAACTTCTTGTGGTACAGCAACGGATGTTAGTGGATCTTTTGGTAATTCTTCAAGTGCAGATAATCCTTGTAATGGTCTCTACAACGATGATGAGTATTGGTTTGAAATTACAGGTACTGGTGGAACCGTTGATTTAGATTTAACAAGTTTAGGGTCCGATTGGATAGGTTTGTACGTCTTAGATGCTTGTCCTAGTGGTAGCCCAAGCTGTATCGCCTCTGATGCTAATACATCCGCGACAACAGATATTAACCTGACAACCCCTGTTTTAACTAGTGGAGTAACCTATTATGTCGTAATATCTACATTTGGCCCTGTTTCGGGTACGCCTAGTTTTTGTTTGACTGCTACTGATAACAGTGGTGGCGGCGGAGGCGGAGGAGGCGGAGGAGGTGTAAGTACACCTGGTGGAGATTTGTGTGCAGATGTAGAGCCTATCTGTACAGCTAATGGTATCAGCTTTACTGCAAACGACTCAGGAACAGAAGCGGAAACTGTAGAGCCAGGTAATGACTATGGTTGTTTGGTTTCTTCTCCAGATCCAGCATGGTATTACCTAGATATTGGAGTTGCAGGAAATATTGATATGACTCTTTCTGCTCCAAATGATGTAGACTTTGCATTGTGGGGTCCCTTTACGGATTTAGCTACAGCACAAGCTTCTTGTGGTGCTTTACCTGCTCCTATTGATTGTAGTTATGATGCATCCAATACAGAAGATGTAAATATTACAGGAGCTCAGGTTGGAGAAGTTTATATTCTATTAATTACAAACTATGATGGTAGTGTTCAGTTGGTTGATTTGAACCAAACTGGTGGTTCTGGTGCTACAAACTGTGCAGATGTTTGTGGTGTAGATATCGGAACGACTACGGCAACTATGGCAAATACTTCTTCTAATGACTATGTATTATGTCCTGGTGAGTCAGTAGACCTCTCTACGGTAGGATCTACACCTCCAACCCCTGCTGATATTGCAGGTGTAGGTTACCTAATTTATACAGATAACCCAACTGTTACAGATCCAGATTTAGAGCCTAACTGGACGGGTTACTACTATACTGGTTCGGCGGTTACTGAAACTAATACAGCAACTAATGCTTATGAGTTTATTCTTTTAAACCCTTCTCCTACAGCTGGTGCAAATGGTGTTCCTTCCAACAATCAGTTAGTATTCATTCCAATCACTATGGATGATATCGCAGATATTGCAGGTGGTGGTGCAGATGATAACTTAGGTCACGATATTGATGGTGATGGATGTTATGAAATTGGTACACCTATTCTAGTTACCTACTTAGATGATATTACAAGTAATGCTGTTGAAACTTGTGGGGTGAATGTAGTAATCACTTTATCTGGTGGCTATCCTGGAGTGTCACCTGGTGCTACCTACACTGTAAATAGTACAGGTGCAGGAACCATGGCTCAATCTGGTTCTCAAGGTGAAACACTTACTTTTACAGGTCTAAACACTGGTGATGTTATCACCGTAGACGTGACTAATGATGGTAATGGATGTACACAAACTATTACTTTCACAGCGACTTGTCCTACATCTCCTACTTGTGGAGCAGATGCTGGTAACTGGTAAAAAAGACTCATTCCTAAATTAAACGGATATAGGCTTAGGTAATTTACCTAACATAAATACCTTTGCAATATTCAATTAAAATTAAAAATTAATACAAAAATGACAGGCTATTCATATCAGAGCTGTCGCTTGTGGGGAATGGGACTATTTATTTTATTATTCAGTCTATATACCTCATCTTCTCAAGCCCAATGCGATTTCATTAATGATATTACAGGTATCAATCAGGGTACACCACCCGTGGGGAATGCCGCCAATCCTGCTCTATTTACACAAGTATATGTTTTAGTAGATAGTGATGGCAATATATATTCGACCAATACTACAGCTGATTTTAATGCTGTAGGTGCTGGTTTATACAACTTATATGCAGTCAATTATGACAATGCTGAAACAGGTGCTGTCACACCACTTTTAGCAAATGGACAACCTTGGGCATCAGTAGAAGCTTATGGAAATAACATCTCAAACTGTTTGGACTATACAGCTGCTTATGGTTCAGGTTGCCCTATCGTAGTTTGTGAAGAGCTTACAATTTGTGAATACAGCACAATCTCTAACCCTGCAACTAGTTTTAATGCTACTGATCATACAGAAACCTATTGCTTGGTCTGTGGAGATAATATTGAAGCCATTGATGCCGCAGCTAACTTTGACTTATCCACAATTGCAGCTGCCACTAGTGGTGCTAACTGTCAGCTTTTTGCTGTCAACTATAGGACCTTAGATGGCACACCTCTAACCGTAGGTAATACTTGGTCTGTATTTGCAGCAGATGTTTGTGCAGGTACTGCTTGTGCCGATTATATTGGTATCAACCTTAATCTAGACCCAATCTCTCAGGTATCGGGTAATGGTGTTAGCACTTATGCTGACTGGGTAGATGTTTCTGATGGTTGTGGTGGAGCACAGACTGCTACTAATGGAGGTGCTTCGTTTACTACTAATGTGAATAACATTTGTGTGCCAGATTATGGTTCTGGAGGAATCAATGCTCGTCCATTGGATGATGATATCCTGGGATTACAAGCAGGAATCCTTGGTGGCTTTCGGGCACCTTGTACAGGTACTATGGACTTAACTCAAAGTACTATTTTCTATACTGTAGAATGTGATGTAAATGGTCCTTCTATATTAGATGTTCAAGTAAATAACTTAGGTCCTGGTATTACAACTGCTGAAGCAGCATTGTATGGTCCGATAGATATAATTTGCCCATCTTTAACAGGCGGTTCTTTTGTTGACTGTGATGATTCGGGACCTGGTTCTAACTCTGGTCGTGCTACTAGCCCTCTAGGACTAAGTACTAACGGGAATCCTGGTGAACACTATTTGGTAATTGTTAATACAGATGGTACCAGTACATTTACTATTGAATCTACAATAACTGTGATGAATACACAGTTGGTGAGTTTCAAGGGAAATAAACGAGGAGACAAAAATGTACTAACATGGGAAACAGAACAAAACCAAGAGTTAACTTATTTTGAATTAGAGCGCTCTAATGATGGTGTTGAATTTACAGAAACTCTAGGTACAGTAGATGCTGCAAGTAATTCTACTCAGATCGAAACGTATAGTTTTGATGATTTAGAACCAGGAGTTGGTATCAAATATTATCGTTTGAAAATTTTCGATAATAACGGAAATCATGAATATTCTAATGTTGTTGCTTTGGATCGTAGCAATGAAGAATTAGTTCGTAAATTACAGGTTTATCCCAACCCTACTAAAGGAAGTATCTCTGTAGAATTTGCGTTACAAACAGAACAGGAAGTGACCTATGAAATCCGCGATGTGATTGGACAGACTATTCTGACTGGTCAGATTGATGGTTTTGAAGGGAATAATCAATTCCAAATTGAATTGGGTAATATTCCAAGTGCTTCTTATATATTAACTATTAATGTGGATGGTTATCGTAAGAACAAGAGAATTATCAAGCAATAGAAGTATCATTACAATATGTTTAAATTAGAAAGGTTGTGGAGATATCTCCACAGCCTTTTTTGTATTTCATAGCAACTATCAGAAGCGTAGTGACTTTGGTTTCGCTGAGTCCTACGGGGTTAGGATTCGTAGAGAGTACTTCGTGGTTTTGTATTAATAGCAGAGCAGTGCTATCAGCTAAAAAAGGGGAATCAAGTGAATAAACCCCAAAGGGCTCTGCAAAGCAAAAAAATCAACGAACTATTAATTCATAATGGTGGTAAGAAATCTTGTTCATAAAATTCAAGCACTCTAGCCTTGATTTTATCTGCACTCAATTCATAACATAGTACTTCAAATTCTTGTTCTGTTCCAATACTATCTTTGAATGATTGAATAAAACTCCCCAATGCTTTTCCTTTCAAATTAGGCAACCAAGTCATCAGTAATTTCCCATTAAATTTTGCTTTAATTGCATTCACATAAGCCTCTCGTTGTCGCTCCTCTTCTATTCTTTCTAATAGTCTAGCCTCTGGAAAGTAGGCTGCTATATCTGGCAAATAACTATCTTTATCTTCTAGATGACTGTAATGTTTCTCAATCTCATTTTCCTCCAAAAATTTGATAAAATGCTCTACAGTCGTTCTTTTTTGGCGCACTCTCTTCTGAATCCGAACATCATCTTTACCTAAATAAGGTTGCACTGAAAAATAAGGCGAACTAATCACCCATTTATAAATAGCTTCTAAAGTCTCAAATCCTTCTTCCCAAGTCTCGTACGAAAGCTTCAAAAACTCAATAATCTTTCGCATATCCTGACTAACCAATAGATCTTTTTTGTAATGATTATCTGCACGACGAAACACATACAATAAACCTTTTTCACCGTATTTTAGATTAAATCTGCGAAACATTTTACCTAGTAAATTCCCAAGATCATTCCAAGACAAAAAATGATAAGTGGATAAAAAATCTTGTTGATTACAATAAAAAAAGTCTACTTGAAAATCCTGATAAACCGTAGATAAGACACTACCAATAGTTTTGTGCTGCTCTATTCCTAAATCCTCAATTAACTTGGCTTTGGTAGCATCCCAATTCTCCATCCCTGCTGAAGAAATTAAAATATCCATATCCCCAAAATCAGGTTTTTGGCGATAATATTTCGGAATTCGATAATACTCCCCAAACTCTGCATCCAAATACACAGATAACTCTTGTTCTAGTTTTAGATACTTCAAACGTTCTAATCGGCCTAACTTAAATAAATTGCCTCCCATGATTTGCTACTTTTGAATTAATTACCAAGCGTTCATGCAATATAAGGACTGTCTGAGAGGATAAGTTCATTTAGTTGATAACCTTTCCCTACAAAGACGCAGTCAAGGAATAGAATTTGTCTTAGTAAATAGATGTTCCTATCTTAGTATTTATAATACATAATTAACCATAAGCCAAATGAAATATTCCCATTATATACTTAGTTTTTTAATCAGTTTTGCAATTGTGCAAGCTAGCCAAGCACAAGAGACCAACTATGTTGATGCAAATTATATCAAAAATGAAGATAGAGCAACTTTTATCGCACAATTAGCAGAAGGTGAAGGTTTTAAGCTAAAAAAGATTGATTTTAAAATCAAAAAAATCAGTGTTCCTAAAGAAACGGATCAGAAAAATCAAAAACCTAGTGCCTCTCGTAAAGCTGTTGGGCGATTGCATTGCTCCATGACCTACAAGAATCAAACAATGCTCAAAAGTTTGGATTATAGCTATAAGTATAATGTGGGGAATGCAGAGGAAGCACATCCAATTCAAGCTTTGCCTGAGATTTTTGAACTTCAAGGTGCCAAATTTAGTATTCGAGTAAAAAAGGTTTATCCCGCAAAGGAAATGGATGGTAAGGAAATGCCTATGCGTTTTAGTATTCGTCTGGTTAAAGAGAAGGTTAAGAAAAGTAAGTAATATTTTCGTTTCTTCACTGGTGCAAAGCTAGCGGTTTGCGCTTGGGATGAGGGTAGCTCAGATCTAGGGCAAAAGCCGACAGCCCTTCGGCATTAACAAACAAATCCTAGCTTAGCGAATTTGATCCACACGCACTAAAATTTCACCATCCTTGTGTCGAATTTTCAAGAGTTGATCCTTTTTTAGACTAGACAAATCCGTTACAGTTTTCCCGTTTTCATCAAACAACAAAGTAAAGCCACGCTCTAAGGTTTTGCGTGGATGCAACAAAGTAAACTTCTCTTCTAGGTGTTCTAAATTGCGTTGTTGTTTGTGTAAGAGCTGTTGTACACTAAACTTGAAGCTTTGGGCCAAATGATCTAGATGTCGCTGTTGTGCTTGCAGTTGAGTTTGTGTAGCTTGCTGCATACGCAACTGTAAATCATTGATATGTACTTCAAAAGCAGTGAGTTGATTAATCAAAAAATCGGCTGCTGCTGTAGGTGTTTTCAAGCTAGTATGTGCTACCAAATCTGCTAAAACCTCATCTACTTCGTGCCCAATTCCTGTCACTACAGGTACCTCACAAGTGGCAATTGCCTTACACAATCCAAAGACATTAAAACCCGCCAAATCTAGTTTAGCACCACCTCCACGTACAATCACGATTAGATCAAAATCCTCTTTTCGAGCTTCTATAACTGCTAATTGCTGTATAATTTCACGCTCTAAATTTACACCCTGTACAGCAGCGGGAAACAGCTCGTAATCAAAATGATAACCATAAGGGTTATTCATCAATTGGTCTCTAAAATCCTGCAAGCCTGCGGCTTGCGGAGAAGAAATGACCGCAATACGTTGTGGTACTATTGGCAGCCTCAGCTCAGCATTCAACCCAATAAACTGCTCATCTTCTAGTTTTTGTAAAACCTCCAAACGCTGCTGCTCGAACTGCCCAATTGTATACGATTGGTCGATATCATGAATGACGAGTTTCAGCCCATGAAACTCATTATATTCTACGGCAACATAAAGCAAAACTTGACTTCCAATTGCTAGAACAGTGTCCATACTCGCACCCAATTTCTTGCGAAATTGCTTGCCTGTACGTTGCCAGACAATAGCCTCTGCCCTAGCTTTGAGCTGCATGGCATCGCGCTCTACCAAAGCAATATACCAACTACCTTTGCTAATATTGATATCTGCAATTTCGGCTTTGATCCAAATACGTTCACGCATATTCAGACCAATCACACGTCTGAGGTGTTGGTTGAGTTGATGTAGAGAAAAATTTTGGCTACTGTCTTTTTTATTGCTCATATTTTAAGTTAATAGATTGAGTTCTAAAACTAAAAAATCCAATTGATTAGAATTCGCAAGATAACGATTTTTAATCAATTGGACTTCTTCCTAACTTATTCTATATAGGGTTATATAAAAGCTATTATTATAAACTACTTAGATAAAAACGCCATATATGCATCTCCCATTTTGAAATAAGCAGCATCTGCGTCTTCTGCTTTTACTCTAATTTGAGCTACTTTCTGCATACCTTCACAATTTGTAAAAAAGACTAAATTTAGGCGATTTGATTGTAAATAATCATCCTTTCCATATTTTTCTTCTGTCAATTGATCCCACTTCTTTAAAGCTGCTTTAATAAAGTCTACATCAGAGGAAGACACCTTTGATTTTTGCTTATCAAGACAAGGATAATATACTTTTGAAGTAAATTTGCTCAACATCTTTTCCATCTCTTTATATTGTTCTCTTACGGCATCAATTCCCTTGTAGGCTTCACTCACCTTATCCCTCTCTGCTCCTTCTTCCATAAGTTGATTCATATTAGCTACAGCTTCATTGTAAGCAGTAATTCGTTGCTCATAAACCTCAAATTTAAAATCATCATATTTCGAGGCACATTCACATTGTAATGCATAATGTATACCCAATCCTTTTTTCTCATCATCTGATAATTTCTGGATCAGTTCATTGTCATTAGGAAATTCTAAAACCTTAAGTTCGTTATTCGCAGTATCTTTGCCATCATTTGCAGCATCTCCGCCACAACTAATTAAAGTAAAAACACTGATTCCTAATAATAACATTTTGCTGAGTAAGTTCATCATTTTTTGTTTTTTGGTTATTAAGTAACAGTCCAATGTTCTCCTAGTTATCTTTAGCCGATTTTAAGGTATATCCTGCTTTACAGAGCCTCACTATAGACCACTAAAGCTATGTTCCGCTCCTTGAATCTCACTAAAATCGTTCTAAATCTACTCTACGATTACTTTTGTCCTCTTACTTAAAAAATTGAATTTTAAGCAAGAGTAAAAGTACAGCTTCTTGATAAGTCAGTCAACAGAACCCACGTTTTTTTTATAAAAAAATGGTAAACACATTTTCTTAATGTATCTACCATTTCCTAACAATTAAGCAATATTCTAAGTAGGTGGACGTAATTAATTTTATAATAATTCACAAGATTTTTTGATGCTGAACGAGGCGAAAACCCCGAAGGG
>JAKVCT010000185.1 GCA_022448995.1 Saprospiraceae bacterium | reverse complement strand
TTATTACGTTTGACAGCACACTTTTTTCATGTGATTTATCCAAACTCTAAAAAGAAATTTACTTCGTAGAGCCCTTCGGGGTTAGTTTCACTGAGCCCTTCAGGGTTTACTTCGCAGAGCCTTTCAGGGTTAACTATAAATTACTTTTATCCACCTACTTACTTATATTAACACATATGTTAAAGTGACATAACTATTGATCAAAAACGTTTAATCATAGAACGTACTAGACGATCATAATAACCTGCATAAGGATTCCATGGATACCCATTTGGATCATTGTAGAGCGCAATCCATTCTTCAAAAGTGTCTGGAATATTAGCAAACCAATGTTCACTATTAGTTAATAAACCCTTCTGACGCATATATGGCTTCCATTTTTTTCGGTAGAATTCTGCCGTTTCTTTGGCTGCCTTATATTCTAGACGAGCATAGCCCATCACATAAGTATCTTTAGTACATTTACCAAACATAGCCTCTTGCTCAATCGCCTCAAATTCCATGTAGTTCTTGATATTGTGTAATTCATAAACAACACCTGCCCACATTTCTTCTGCATCTTTAGAATCTGCTACCCAAATTTTTCCGTCCTGTACAGCATTGGGATAACCATGTGCAGCACTAACCCCTTCAGGAATAATAAAGTAATCAGAAGAAGTTGCCTGCCAATAGATCTTGTGTTGAATATCTTCTCCTGCAAATTTGTTGACCAACCATTTCCAAATTGCATCGTCTACCTTTACCATTCCATTCATGCCTGGACGATCAACTAACATTGTTTTTAACTGACTTTCAGCATGTTTCAAGTTTTCCTTGGAAAGAACATAGTCATGTCTATACAAACGCACAAAAAAACCATTTTCCCAATAACCACTTTTAATATTTCCATCGGCATAGAACATTGTTCCACGCCCGTTAAGCTTTCCATTCTGCCACTGTCCTATGTACTTCCTGCCATCTACCCAATAAAATACACCATAACCAAACATCTTTCCTTCACGCCAGTTACCTATATATTTCTCTCCATTTTTCCATTCATAATGACCAAAACCATTCGTACAATCTCCTGAAGTACATCTTGCAGAAGCTGAAGTAGAACAAAATAAACAGAAGAGTATATAATAAAATATATATTGATTTCGGATCATAACAGTCGTCTTTTTCACTGAGGTATAATGATATATAAGTGTTTGAAAATCAAAACAAAGCTTCTTTTAGATTTCCTACTAGAGTTACAGGATTATCTCCAAAACTGCAAGCTTTGACCTCCAACGATTCCTACAGCAGTGAGTTGGCTATTTTCAAATAACCTTGTAAATTTAAGTACTCAATACACCACTTAATAATATAAAATAATATAACGTAATAGTCTATTGATTCTTTAATTTTCTGACAAAAATAATGCGTATTCTTCTAGAAGTCATTATAAATAGGCTTGTGTAGAGTATAAATAGGCTGTAATATAAACTGCACACACAAGTGTGCTAGTCAAGGTTGCACAAGAAATTATTTTATGTGTGTAAAACTATTCGTAATAACTTCTATTTTAAATGATTCAAAAAATTGAGCTTATGGTGGGTATCTAATCAAAAGATTCGAAGTTCTTTAAGAATAGTTAAGTAGATAGATAAATAAGTATAATATCTGTATCAAATCAAAGAAAAACCAGCTAATTTAAAACTGATTGTTTCATTTTTATACAAAATGTTTTATTTTTGTTTGGATTTTGACGTTTTAAGATTGATTAAAGAATAACATGGATAATACAAATATACCAACTGACAACACAGACTTGATGGAAGAAAAGCCCAAAAATCTCATTGAGGAGATGTATAAAGACTACTTTCTAGATTATGCTTCTTATGTAATCTTGGAAAGAGCAATTCCTGGTGTAGATGATGGATTGAAACCTGTACAAAGAAGAATTTTGCATGCTATGCACTTAATGCATGATGGTCGTTACCACAAGGTAGCCAACGTGATTGGGCAAACCATGCAGTTTCACCCACATGGAGATGCAGCTATTGGAGATGCTTTAGTTGGTTTGGGACAAAAAGATTTATTAATTGATTGTCAAGGAAACTGGGGAGATACCCGAACGGGAGATCGTGCGGCTGCTTCGCGTTATATTGAGGCACGTTTGTCCAAGTTTGCCCAAGAGGTGGTTTTCAATCCTAAAACGACGAATTTCCAACTCTCTTATGATGGTCGTAAGAAGGAACCATTGGCACTTCCAATCAAATTTCCATTGTTATTAGCACAAGGTGTAGAAGGTATCGCGGTAGGTTTGTCTACGAAGATTCTTCCACACAACTTCTGTGAACTGATCAAAGGGGCAATTGATATCCTAAAAGGAAAAGAAACCAAGATTCTACCTGATTTTTTGACGGGTGGAATGGCTGATTTTTCTAATTATAATGGCGGAAAAAGAGGGGGTAAAGTGCGTGTGCGTGCTAGAATTAAACAGTTGGATCGCAAGACTTTATCGGTTTACGAATTACCATATGGTGTAACTACTTCCTCTTTGATAGATAGTATTGTTAAAGCCAATAACAAGAATAAAATCAAGATCAAAAAGGTGGTGGATAATACTGCTAGAGATGTAGATATTCGTATTGAATTGCCTTCTGGTACTTCTCCCGAAGTAACTATGGATGCTTTGTATGCATTCACAGATTGTGAGGTTTCTATCTCTCCAAATGCTTGTACTATTCAGGAGGAAAAACCAATTTTCACGACGGTTGATGAAATTTTAAAATATTCTACTCTACATACTCAATCCTTATTGGAATGGGAATTGAAAATTCGCAAACAGGAATTAGAAGATAAATGGCATTTTGCAAGCTTGGAGCGAATTTTCATCGAAAAACGTGTTTATCAGAAGATTGAGAAATGCGAAACTTGGGAAGAAGTCATTGCAGTAATCGGAAAATCAATGCGTTACCACACCAAGAAGATTCTAAAACGTGCGATTACAGAAGATGATATTATTCGCCTGACAGAGATTAAGATTAAGCGAATTTCTAAGTTCAATAAATTTAAAGCAGATGAGTTGATCAAAGCTGTGGAAGATGAGTTGAAACAAGTAGAAGGAGATTTAGAACAAATCGTACAATATACTATCAACTATTTCCAGAATTTACTCAAGAAATTTGGTAAGGGAAAAGAGCGTAAAACGGAAATTATTAGTTTTGATACGGTTCGTGCAGTGGATGTTGTGGTCAATAATGCTAAATTATACATCAACCGCAAGGAAGGTTTCATTGGTTATGGTTTGAAGAAAGACGAATTCTTGGAAGAGTGTTCTGATATTGATGATATCTTGGTTTTCCACAAAGATGGAAGTTATACAGTGACTAAAATTGCAGAGAAAGTTTTTGTAGGAAAGTATCCTTTGCATGTTGCTGTTTGGCAAAAAGGAAATGAGCGTATGATTTATAATGTTATCTATGCTGATATAGAACGCAATGTAAATTATGCAAAACGTTTTGCGATTACAGGAGTTACCAGAGATCGTAAGTACCCTATAGCAGAAGGTGCAGATAAAGCTAAAATCTTATATTTCTCCGCTAATAAGAATGGGGAAGCTGAGACTCTTGATATTCAGTTAACGCAATCTTGTACGGCTAAAAAGAAACAATTTGATTTCGATTTTGCAAGTCTTGCAGTCAAGGGTCGCAGAACTCGAGGAAATATCTTGAGTAAATATCCCATCCGAAAAATTAAGATGACTAAGCAGGGTAGCTCAACCCTTGGTGCAATCAAAATTTGGTTTGATGATAATACAGGTCGCTTAAATACATCTAGCTATGGTCGTTTGTTGGGTGAGTTTGAAGAGGATAATAAAATCGTAGCATTTTTCAAGAATGGTTCTTATGAAATGACGAACTATGAGTTAACCAATCGTTTTGATCCTAAAGAATTGTTAGCTATTGGTCTGTATAAGGAAGATATGCCTATATCTGTTGTCTACTACGATGGAGAACGAAAACTGACTTATGCAAAACGTTTCTGTGTGGAAACTACTACACTAAATCAGTCCTTTAGTTTCTTACCTAATGAGCATAGATCTACCAAACTACTGTTTTTGTCCTTAAATGCTGTTCCTGAAATTGAGTATAAAGTAAAAATTGGACGTTCTAATCAGGTGACAGGTAAAATTGATTTGGCTGAGTTTGTGAATGTGATGGGCTGGAAGGCTTTGGGTAATAAACTGAGTGACAATAAATTACAACAGGTCAAACTAGTAAATTCTACAGCAGATATTAAATATCCAATTCGTATTTATACACAAAAATAGATACTGAATTGATCATAAAATAGAAAAAGGAGGCAAATTAACTTGTCTCCTTTTTCTATTTGACGAGAGAATAAATTTCCTTGCCAAAAGTCTTACTTCTCAACACTCTTATCCTTCCCTGTCATTTTTCTAAACTTATATTTCACAGACAACATAAAATAACGCCCTAAACGATCTGATTGAAATTCGCTAATTTGTCCATCCTGTCCAAAACGATTAATCACCTGTTGCTGGTCTAACAAGTTGGACGCACTAAACCCTACCTGTAATTTACCGTCTAAAAAGCTCTTGTAAATTGCAGAAGATAGCATCGGAATATATAAATTGTCAGAGAAAGCAGCATTTACATAAATTCCATATTCAAATTCTGACTCTAAAGTCCACATTTTTTTCTTTCCCAAAAATACTTTACCAACCACATAAGGTTCATAGTTAACAAACTGATTATTTAGGGATTTACTGATAGAAAACTGATTGCGTTTCAAGCAAATACGCATTCCTGCAACTAAATCAAAATGTTTTTTCTTGCGATTTTCTACATCGAATTTTAAAGTATAACTCTGATTACTTGTATTATTTTCAGTCGAATTGATATAGGTTTTGCTGTATCTCAAATTACTTGACAGACCAATATTGAATTTCACACCTAGTGGTTTCAAGGCGGTTCCATAATTTACATTTGCCCAAAGTTCATAAGCTAATGGTATATTTTGAGGTTGATAAATACTGTTCAAAAATTCATCAATGGTTTGTGTATTCACAATCTCATTCTGAAACACTCGCAAACGAATATTGGCAAACATATTCGTGAAAGAAAACATATCAAATAAGTTGTATTTCAATTGAAGGTTGTGCTGATACGTTGGTACTAAATTAGGATTTCCCAATTGCAAAACTGTTGGATTACTATTATCTGGAACAGGTTGTAACTGAGTGATTTGAGGTTCACGAATTTCACCATCATAAGATAGATAAAAAGAAGAAGCTTTATTCAATTTCCAATCCAATGATGCTCCCAATAATGGATAATAGTAGTTTCTTTGAATTGGGGTTTCTCCATCAAAACTTCCTGCCAAATAGCTCCTTTGGAAACTTCCAGAAAAGCTCAAAACACGCTTTTTATGTACATGCTGAAAACGTGTAGTAAACTGCTGATAATCATACCTTTTCAAAAACACATTAGACAAATTAGGATTCAATACTCTTGTATCATCAGTCAGAATCTCATCTGTCATTTGTGCTCTATTTTCGATGGAAAAAGAACTATTCAAACGAAGTTCTAAGAAGCTTTTTTTACTGAGGGGTTCTACCCAAGAAATCTTTTGTGTATATATCTGTTGTTTTTTTACATTAGCCTGAATTTGGTGAATAGTATCTAAAAAATCATCAAAAATAGGATAAGCAATCCTTGTAAAATTCAAGTTATCTTGGTCATTGACATTATAAGCTAAACCTAACTGCGTGATAAAGCTGCGTCCCTTCTTTTTCAAGCGTTTACGATAGGTAATCCCACTACTCAAACCAATCCCCCAATGTTCTGAAGTATAATCTTGATTTGTTCTATTTTGTATGACATTATCTACAGTGCTACTTTCTGTATTGGTCAATCGTTCGGTTTGTCCTTGATTGTATTTTAGATTTAATTGGACTTTTAGATCTTGGTTAGCATCGAATTTATGTTTCAAGATACTATTCAAATTGTGATTACCTGCGCGAACTCGATCATTGGTTTTTCCCAACTGTTGAAAAAAAGTACCAGGCACTAAGGAACGACTAAAATTAGATTGATTCCTGTTTTTATCCATGATGCTGTAGAAATAATGCGAAGAAAACTCTGTTTTTTCTGAAGCAAATAGATTAAAATTTAAGCCTCCACCAATTGTCTTTGCAATTCCTTGTTGATTGCCCCGCAATAGAGCAAACATAGGATTCCCATCCTCTAGTTCTAAGGTTATACTCCCTCCTTTTTTAGATGTTAGCGCCTCTATCCCTCCCATTAAATCTAGATAATTTCTGAAACTAAAGCTCTGCTCATTGATATTATTTATGGCTCCTATTCCAGATAAACGCATCTTACTATTAAAGTAATTAACATTTAGTTTTCCTTGATAACGATGTTCTGGATAGCCATAACCAGCGGCTAAATTCCCAAAAAAACCATGCTTTTTATCCTTCTTCAATTTTAGATTAATCGTCTTTTTTCGGATACCATCTTCAACACCCGAAAACTCGCTCAGTTCTGACTTTCGGTCATATACCTGCACCTTATCTACAGCATTAGCAGGTAGATTTTTCATAGCAATTTCAGTACTACTCCCAAAAAATTCCTTACCATCTACCAATATCTTATCTACCTCCTCTCCTTGTGCCTTCAGTGTCCCATCTCGGTCTACCTCTACACCTGGCAACTTCTTTAGTAGATCCTCCACATCATCTTGTTCTCTAGTCCCAAAAGCATCTGCGTTGTACTCAATTGTATCACCTTTTATCTGTATTGGAATTCGATCCTCTTCTACCTCCACAGCATCAAGTAAATTTACATTTTCTTTCAACACGATTGTTCCTAAATCTAGATTTTCATCCAATTGAATTTCTTGCTCATGAGTTTGATAACCTAAGAAACTGATCTGCAATAAGAAAGTTTTCCCTTTGGGCAATGTTACTTTAAAAACACCATTTTCATCAACACTAACAAAGGTTTCCATGACCGAATCTGTGGGATTCAGAATCAATGCATTCGCACCCAATAAGGGATTTTGTTCAGCATCTACAACTATTCCATTCAACCATAGTTTTTGTTGTGCACTAGCTCTCAAATAGCCACAAAAAATCAATAATAAGGTAAGATAAAATATTTTATGAGTAAAATTCATTATAGTACAATTAATAATAAATTGAAATGAAGGAAAAAGTCATGGTATTAGATGTTACACTTAAATTTAGATACAACTAAAAGTATATAAAATATCATCCTTTTAGCGAAGACCTTTGACTTTGTTGAGCCCTTCGGAGTTAGCCCTTCACCACTAATTTTTTGACTTATTCTTCTCTTATTTCAGTCTTGATAATCACACCTTTACCACCATAAGCTTCATTCATTTCCTTGCGTTTTTCTTCAAACACTTTATCAAACTCTTCTTGGCTTAGTTTCTTCCCTTTTTTAGGTTTCACAATTACACCTTCTACTACTTTTCCTAATTCCACACGAGTTGCCTCTACCACATAACGTCCTTCACCAACATTCACAGCCAAAACAGCTCCTGGCAGTTCATTCATACTCATTGGACCAACAGCTGCAGGAATTTCATTGGTAAACCAAACTACAGTTAATTCTCCTTCTTCGTCAGTTAAGCTTGCTTTTTGACAAGTGTAACCTAAAACTTCTTTCGTTTCTAATCCCATTTTCCACTTCTTCATCTTAGCTTCCCCTTTTACCAAGAATTTGCGCCCAAAAAGGTCTTTTTCTTCTAATGTTTCTTTGGTTTTCAAGTCTTTATAATACAGACGCTCTTGCTGCGATCCCATACGAATATCTATCTGAATATCTTCATCCTCACTCTTATAATCTACCTCATTAGTTGCTTCAACTTTGGTTGTTGTGCAATAAGATTCGGAACCATCAAAATACAAGGTATAATTATCTACATGCTCTGTAGGAATCATCGCCTTAGCTGCATCTGGAATATCTCCCAAATCATCTAAATTTATGTCTAATTGCATCGTTTCTTTGTATTCAATCTGTCCCCTTATGTTTTTTTGTGCAATTGATGTTAAAAATGTAATTGTGCTTAGGATAATTACCAAAAAAAAAATTTTCATAACTTATTTTTTTGAGTTTAAAATTTTTGTTCGTTATCAGTGACAATTACAAATGTAGGCTGGATTAGTGTTAACCATCCTTGAGAAAGGTTAATTAAGGTTAAGAAGGGAAATTAGCTTCCCTACTTAACTAAAAGGCGGGTGTAATCTTCTATAGTTTTTTGGGCTTCCTCCTCTCCTACTACTTTTGGAAGAATGTCTTTTAGATAGTTCAATGTTTGCTCTCCACTCATTGTTGGATTGAAACTTATGTTAGGAAAACCCCATTCAGCAAACAGATATTTTAATTGTACTGCTCCCGTTTCACTCAAGCCATGACCGTTCATCTCTCCATGATTTCGGTGCATTTCCTGTCCTTTAATCCTAGGATAAGCATATGATTGATAACAATCAAAACAAATGGAAATATGTGCTACAGGAATGCTATCTTTATTGTAATACACTAAACCTATTCTTGGATCAAAACAAGCTGCTGGACTTCCTCCATAACTCTTGGAAGAACTAATAATTTTATTAACTTGTTTAGCTTCTTTTAATGATAACAACTTGAATTTCCCTGTCCTTCCTAGAAATACAGATTTAGCTCCCTCGCGAAACGAAGGATTTAATTCATAGATAGTAGCATACTCAAAATCTACTGAAGGAAACTGGTCTACAACTTCTTCTTCTCCAAAAGGCCAAGTATGTTTTTGCAATTCCGTTCTTCCCTCATTCCCTTTTTTTTGCTCTTTACGATTATCCTTTTGCACAGCTACAGCTTCTTCTTTTGGTGTCAAGGGCTTAAGTTCCTGTCCTAAGTTTGTATTTTTTTCTTGGTTAGATTCTGTTCCTTCTGAAGAACAAGCAATTAAAAGAATTGCTAAAAATAATATATTTATTAATTGCTTCATAAATAGAGAGATTAATTAATTCATTTTCTAAAATCCAAGTCTAGACCTCTTGAATATCAAGTAACGGTCCTCTGCCAATTTAACTGAATTGGGATAACGCTCGCTCAATGTATCTACAAAGGCTTCAATATTATCTTTTTTCTTGCAAAGAAAACTGGTAGCATCATCCATAGGATTTTTAACTAGTTCTGCTGCTGCATTCAAGCCAACTTCTGCAACCTTATCCATAGCAATACGATCAATTGCTGAACGTGTTCTGTTAAGTAGGTCGGCCTCTTCTCCTTCTAGCTTAACTTCACTGTAACAATCTGCTGTACTACTATATTTAGTTTTGAATCCTTCTGCTAAAGCAGGGTAATTCTCTATAGATTTTATTAATTCTTGATAAATACCATCTACTTTTGCCGTATCTATTGTAGGATTTTTACGCTCATCTAAGGCCTCATAAATTTGATCTGATAAATTCAGCCCTTTTTTAATAATTACACGCAAGGATTCCATGTCTTCATTCTTTAATTGATCTAGACAATCACATTGCAACTTGATCTGCTTCATAATTGCAGGAACATACTCAGGTTTCACTCCCTCAATATCCTCAAAAAATAATTCATAAATCGTTTGTTGTTCATCGTTAAGACCATTTCCACAACTTGACAGCCCTAGACATATACATAACACTAGAATTAAGTAATTCATTTTTCGTAATTTTTTATAACCTGCTTTTGAGCTTAACTCATTATACTTCCCACAAAAGCTTAATAAGCAATAAATCATATAACTTAATCAATTTTAATAAGTAGGTGGACATAATTAATTTGATAATAATTCACAAGATTTTTTGATGCTGAACGAGGCGAAAACCCCGAAGGGCTCAGCGAAGCTAAACGTAGGGATA
>JAKVCT010000184.1 GCA_022448995.1 Saprospiraceae bacterium | reverse complement strand
GCGTGCGCAATACCACACGTGCAATATCATTCATATGAATCACCTTATCTTCTTGGTCACGATGAAGATTATTGATATTTAGTTTATAACGAATATCCTTTACCATACAACGTGCTTGCTTAGTGGTATGCATAATTGTATATTTTCCACGCATGCGCAATGGTTTTTGGTTGAACCAACAAACCATTACTTCCAAATCTTGAGTAGTCTCAGGAATATTGTTTGGACGCACGATCATATCACCTCTAGAAATATCAATATCATCCTCTAACAATACAGTTACCGATTGAGGTGGAAAAGCTTCGTTTTGTTCACCATCAAAAGTATCAATAGATTTGATCTTAGAAGTGAAACCTGAAGGTAAAACCATTACATCATCACCTTTTTTCAAAATACCACCAGCTACTTTACCAGCATATCCTCTATAATCATGAAACTCATCTGTATTTGGACGAACTACATACTGCACAGGAAAACGCACATCAATAAAGTTGTGATCACTCGCAATATGTACATTCTCTAAGTAGTACAACAAAGAAGAACCACCGTACCAAGGCATATTATCCGACTTGTTTACTACATTATCTCCCTTCAAAGCAGAAATTGGAATAAAGTGAATATCATACACATCCAATTTAGATGCAAATTGAGTAAACTGATCTTTCAATTCCTCAAAACGCTCCTCACTATAGTCTACCAAATCCATCTTATTCACACAAACCACCAAGTGTGGAATTTGCAAAAGCGATGCGATAAAAGAGTGACGACGTGTTTGCTCTAAAATACCATTACGCGCATCAATCAAAATCAAGGCTACATTGGCTGTAGACGCACCAGTTACCATGTTACGGGTATACTGAATGTGACCTGGCGTGTCCGCAATGATAAATTTACGCTTTGGCGTAGAAAAATAGCGATAAGCCACATCAATAGTGATTCCCTGCTCACGCTCTGCTTTCAAACCATCGGTCAATAAAGCTAAGTTTACTTCCTCTTCTCCACGTCTCTGACTTGTCTCCTCAATTGTTTTATATTGATCTTCAAAGATAGATTTGCTATCATACAACAAGCGTCCAATCAATGTACTCTTTCCATCATCTACACTACCTGCTGTGGAGAAGCGCAAAAGCTCCATCTCATCATATTTTAATGTATTCTCTTCCACTGTTTATATATATTTTTTAGAATATTTTTAGAATATGGGCTATGTTGAATATTTTTTGACACAACACTAAACTGCTGCGCTCCATTCATTCGGATTATTCGTAAAAAATTCAACATTCAAGCATTGAACATTCAAAATTGGCTAGAAATAACCATGCTTTTTACGATCTTCCATCGCAGTTTCAGAACGCTTATCATCTGCACGACCACCACGCTCTGTAGTACGCACTGCTGCTACCTCTTCTACTACCTTCTCAATCGTATCTGCATCAGAATATACAGCTCCAGTACAAGTCATATCACCAATCGTACGGAAACGCACCAACATTTCTTCTGCTTTCTCAGTCGGTTTCATCGGAATCACATCCGTTTTTGCTAAGATTACACCATCACGAATGAAACAATCACGCTTATGCGCCAAATATAGATTTGGTAAAGGCACTTGCTCCATTGCCAAATATTGCCAAACATCCAACTCAGTCCAGTTACTCAATGGGAATACACGGAAGTGCTCGCCAAACTGCTTATTTCCATTGAACAAAGTCCACAATTCAGGACGCTGATTCTTAGGATCCCACTGCCCAAACTCATCACGATGTGAGAAGAAACGCTCTTTTGCTCTTGCTTTTTCCTCATCACGACGTGCACCACCCATAGCTGCATCAAACTTTCCTTTCTCCAACTCATCTAATAAAACAGCAGTCTGCAAACCATTACGACTCGCATTATAGCCTTTCTCTTCGGTTACCATTCCTGTGTCAATTGCATTCTGTACAGAACCTACGATCAAACGTGCTCCGATACGCTCCATCATTTCATCTCTGAATTTGATGGTCTCAGGGAAGTTGTGTCCTGTATCAATGTGCAATAAAGGAAAAGGAATACGCGCAGGATAAAACGCTTTCTGCGCTAAATAAGTCATTAGAATAGAATCCTTTCCACCTGAGAATAATAAAACGGGACGCTCAAACTGCGCCGCAACTTCACGAATCACATAGATAGATTCTGCTTCTAGCTCTTTTAAGTGACTTACGTTATACTTCATAGTAATTTTAATAATAATAGTTGGTTGATTTTTGATCGAACCAAAGTCCAAATCAACACTACTAAATTTTATGATAATTGGAGTGGTGGTTAAACGTAAAGCCTATTCTACCAACACCTTAAAATTGTCTAATATTAATAATCGCCCAAAGATACAAATAAGTTTGTATTCTCTGTTTTTATCTTGTAGGTATGAGGCGATCTATTATTTTTGATTCTTCCAGAATTAAGGATCTATCAACCTTTCGAAAATTCCACTTTTGGAATCCAATATCATGAATCTTAAAAGAGAATTTATTTTTATCCAGTTCGGTAATTATAAAATAACTCTTCTTCTCTTTGATTAGTGCCAGTTTTTCTGAAAAATCTAAAGCATCTGAATCTTCTATATACTGAGGAGAATTATTAGATCTCTGAACAAAGAACAAGGTATCCTGTGATTTGGCTATATACTCCGTTTCTATGTATATTTTTCCGTCACGAGGGTGATCACTTTCTTGCCAGTGACCTTCTTTTGTTAAAAAATACTTTGTAACCCAAAAAGTCGAATTACTCACATCTAAAATTAATTTAGTCTCAGTATTTGAATCCTCCTTTCTTTCATCGTACCGATCTCCTTTCTCATTTAAATACTCTCTACTCTCTAATATCCACTTGCCTTTCATTTTATTCACTGTACTCTTTATAGAAGAACAAGCACATAATAAACTAAGTAGTATTATACTCAAAACAGATCTAAACATACCATATATATATATATTTACAAACTAATCACCGCTACAATCTTATTATAAATAGCATCCACAGCTTCCTCAATACTCATCTCATCCGTACGGATCTCAATAAACGGTTGTTCAGGAGCTTCATAAGGTGCATCAATTCCAGTAAACCCTTTAATCGCTCCACTTCTAGCCTTTGCATACAAACCTTTTACATCACGCTTTTCACAAACTTCCAAAGGTGCATTTACATAAATTTCCACAAAATCAGCTTCTCCAATAATGTCTTTAGCCATTTGGCGAATTGCACGCGTTGGGCTGATAAAAGAATTGAGTGTAATGATTCCAGAATTTAGATACAAACGCGCTACTTCTGCAATACGACGCACATTCTCTTGACGGTCTTCTAAGCTAAATCCAAGATTATTATTAATTCCCGAACGGATATTATCTCCATCTAATACTTGTGCAAAAAAGCCTTCATTGTGCAATTTGCGCTCCAAGTGTTGAGCGATGGTACTTTTACCTGATCCTGATAAACCAGTCAGCCAAAGTACTTTGCTTTTTTGTGACAATCGCTGCTCACGATCTGAACGTTGTAATAATCGATCAAAAATCGGATGAATATTATCTGCCATTTGCTGTTTATTATTGATAATGTATGACTTTTTGTTTTTTCTCAAAAAAGCCAAAAAGCACTTTTTTTATTAATTGAATTCAATTAATATCAAAAAATCATACATTATGAATTCCCTATAATGAATAATCAAAAATTATGCTGCCTGTTGTATCTTAAGATGCTTCAACAAAGCAAAAGTAATCCTTCTCAGTTACAACTGAATTTAAATAAAATGTCATTGGTAAAAAACTAGTAGCGAAGGGCTAACCTCGAAGAGCTCTTCAGGGTTAGCCCTTCATTAAAAGGTGACACTTTATATAACTTTAGCTGTAGGTACTAAAATATCTTCTTTTCAAAAAGCTAATATTTTATCTAAGCTGATTTGTTTAATGATGTTTCTTTGGTTCAAAAGAAATAGTAGAAGCAAAGTTTTCAAAGTTATTGATTGCACTCTTCAGGTAGGTTTTTTGTTCCTTATCCTTAATTAATTCTTCCACTGGATTTGCGTTTCCAGGTGTAGGTTGGAAGTCAGGCTCATCATAACTATCTGCAAAAGGTGCTTGGAACCACTTGTCGTTACGCAACAAGAAACGTGATCCTCCATGTAGGAAGGAGAACTGGTTAAACTTATATTTATCCAAGGTTTTTCCTTTATTGTCATACCAGTAAGACTGCATGACAGGAATAGAACGCTCAGGTTCATGAATCAAAGAAGGTCCAGAAGGTGTTTCCCCTATAGCTCTTAATAAACTGTTATGAATATGACGAGAGCTCACTGGAGTATCTACTGTTCTTGGCTCATCATCCAAACCTAGCCAAAACATAGGTACCTTATTTCCACCATCAGTTACATTACTAAAGTGATAGTTCCACCCTTGATCACCAAAGTTTTCTCCGTGATCAGAACCAAAAACAACCAAGTTGCCTGTATCTTCATGCAACTCTCTACAAAACTCATCAATAGATGAGGCAACTCCCTCCCAAGCTTTGTGCTGACGACCTCTAAGTATGTCTAAAGCCTTAGGTTTTAAGTTCTGATAACCTTTACGCATAAAGGTATTGTTACTAATATGATATAACCAAAGTGTTTCCTTGATCTTACCAATCAAACCACGATTTTCATACTTAAAGGTAGGTGCAGTATGATAAGGGAAATGAGTTTCCATCAGATTCACAAAAATGAAAGCACCTTCTTTGCGCTCCTCATTATCCTTTAGAATTTGACGCACTTGATCGAATATATCAGGGAAGGTGTATTGTAGCCAAGTCTTTGTTGCTTCTAAATCCTCTGTCAATTTCTTGGTAATAAAATCTCCAGAAAACATTTTTTTACGCAAACGTGGTTTCCCCATGACCACTAACATTTGCATAATTTTCTTAAACTTAGCAGGTACTATTTTCCATATTCTACGCACTTCATCAAAACCTCTATCTAAGCCAAAAATATGGGTAGTCACTACATTTGCTGTAACTTGGTAAGTATTATAGCCTGCTGCCTTCATTCGCTCTGCTAGGGTTGGAATATCCTTATGAATTTGGCGCGTTTGCGAAGTTGCTCCATGCTCATGTGGCATCATCCCAGTAAATAAGGAACTTGTTGCAGGTAGTGTCCAACAACCTGCTGAGCGTGCTTCTGTAAATTCCACCGCATTTTTCTGTACATAAGGCATTCCTACGCCTTTTCTATAGACTGTATCATATCTTAAACTGTCTGAAATGATAACGATGACATTTTTCGGCTTTTCTTGCATAATACTTAATAATTACGTTTTTATTAGAATCGATAGCCCTTGATTTTTGACAACTAAACAATAAGAAACCTTTCAGTTGAAGAGATTAATCTAGTTCCTCAATGCTTGTAACTTTTTTATAAACCTAAAGATACAACGGAACTGCAAATCATGGACATTTATTATAATATAATAATTCGTTGATTTTTTATTTTTTGGTAAAAAACTAAAAAATGTCTTTTAGCTAAACCAAGCACTATTCATAGCGCTTAACACCTGATAATCAATATTTTATGAAATTTCATAAATCCCATATATACTTTTAATTATCAATGAGTTACAAAAAGAAATTAACCAACTAATGATAATGAGTAATTGCATAAAAGATGCTGATACTCTTGATTTTCACGATAGTTTCTTCATAATAGAAGGGATTGAAAAACAAGGACTTCTTTGCAGTACTTCTTTAAAATTGGCACAAAGATAAGAAATCTATCTTGAATATTTTAATCCTTGGATACAGCAGTCTCCTACTGCTGTAAGCAATTGGTTATCAGCCAAAATGTAAAAAGCTCAAAGAAACTTACTCTATTGAGTATATTCTTGAATACTATGGAGCGCTGTAAACTCTATTTTAGAGCATATCGGGATCACAATAGTCCATGAAGGATTAGTTTCGCTGATCCCTTCATGGTTTATATAAACCTATAAAGAGTCATGGACTGCTAAGTATTTTTTACTCATTAAGTAAATACCATTTTAGATATTTTGTTATCAACTTGTATAAAAAAAAGAAAAAAGGAAGGAAATAAGCATCAAAAACTGGACAAAACAACCAAGACACAAAACACTAAAAACCAGCTACTTACAACAAAAACAATCAGTCTAAATCCTTATTAATACGCTGATTAAGGTTTGATTATTTTTCGTAACGTCAATATATTTGTATTGTAATTTTTGACTGACTAAAGACAAAATTAAACCTTAAAATTTGGGATAAATTGATATAGGTTTTTCTTGAACACCCAGAACATAATAACCCAAAATTGCAAACTAAATACAACCAATAATTCGAGTAGTTAATTTTCTTAGTTATCTAAGACCTAACTACTCATCCTAAACAAATAGAAACCTATGACACTGCATCTGTATTATTGAGATTTTACTCCAAAAAAATATACCCAAAAACTTACTTACAAAATTGACAATCTTTAACTTTACTTACTCATTATTCATTTACAATAAACAGATGTGGTGTTTTTCTAAACATAAATATTAGCTCCCAATATTTATCTTATCAAAAGATATCTTCCATTATTGTCAATTCACTAATCAATTCTAAAATTTTAGCTTCTCTAGTAATTTTTACACCACTTAAAGCCTGTCCTTTGAATGCGCCAGTATCTATATTAAGATAATGTCCTTCCACCAATTTAGGATCACCTGTTGTAGGTGTATGCCCAACTATCTGAAACTGCTTCAACTGCTTGAGCGGTGATCTATTACACAAAATACTATATCGATTATCTAATTCATAAATGTTATTAAAATGAGAAACCCCTGCATGACTAATAAATAGATGATCATTTGACCAAACCACAGGCTTTTCCTTGAACCATTCCACATCATACTCAAAACTACGTCCCAACAATTCATAATGCTTCAAGGTTTTGACAAAGAAGTATTCCTCCCAAAAGGCACTCCATTTTCCATGTAACTGCTGAATCGCTTGGTATTCATGATTTCCTTTTAGGAATACAGCCTCATGTTCTTTCTCTAATTGACGTGCTAAGCGCACTACTTTGGGAGAATGTTTGCCCTTGTTGATCAAGTCTCCTACCTGAATCAAAAGTTCTGTTTTAGGATCCCAATGTTCCAATAATTTAACGAAAGTGTGAAAGCAACCATGTACATCACCGATAACAAATAAGTTTTCTTTTTTGGTCATAGATTATAATTTACCTTAATTAGTAAGAACCACGAAGTGCTCAGCGTAGCTAAAAGATATTTTCTGATTTTTGGTGGAAAATTAAAAAATCAACCAACTATTAAATTTGATGCCGAAGTTGATCAAAAATATAGCTAAAATTATATACTCAGTCAACTTCAAAAAAAGAGCAGTTTGCTCTTGGAATTCAACCAAAAACAAACTGCCGATATATTAGTCATTAACATGCTGATTCAAAAAATAGTTCTCTAGACCTATAAATTCCCTTCCTGCAGATACTCTTTCCAATCCTCAGGAGTAGCCTCCTCCAATGAACGCCCAATACCTCTAAACCATTCTTCCCAGTCTCCTGAGAAAAATTTATATAAAGCATAGCCCACTTCATATAAGGTCAGAGCTGTAGAAAGCCCTGGAATTAATTTACCTAAGATCTTTCCTGCTGCCCCCAATTTACCTAAGAGTTTTCCACCCAAATCCTCTACATAAGTCAACGCTTTATTTAACGCTTTTTGAGTATTAAACTTCATTTTCTTTGCCTTACTCTCCATATCAGCAGCCCAGTTCATGAGTTTTTTACCTAACTTTTTACCTGCCTCTTTATCCTTTGTATTTGCCAAATCTTTCAGTTCATCGGCTACATCCAAAATCTTATCTGCTTCTTTTACATGTTTTGCAAACTTGGCTTTATCCTCTCCTTCTAGCAAGGCATTTCGAGCAGCTGTCCTTTGTGCTGCTTTTTTCTCTGCAGCCTCTTCCATCTCCTTCATAATTTTTTTATAGAGATCATAACTCCATTTTATCTTCATTTTCATACTACCCGAAATCGTCAATTTTTTAATTGAATTAAACCATGTGATACCTGCTTTATCAAAAACTGATTTAGCATCAATTGTTAACTCAAGTTGTACATTTCCTATTGACAAACCATCCATCCCGCTCATTGTTTGCCATATTGTATTCTGTGCTTTATTTCCTGCTTTTCGTTCCTCATAATCTTTTCTAAGTCCTGCTAAGCTCACTTTCCCCAAATCAATTTTAGGTGTTAGTTTAACAACTCCAAAATCAAATACAATCTTGGACGAAAAAGCAGTTCTGGTCAAATCCATTTTCTGCTTCATTCTATCATAAGACAAAGAAGATTTTAATAGATCTGCTCCTGCACTACAAATCGCTTTTTGATCTTTTTCTTTAGTTGATAAAGATAAACGAGCATTGGGAAGCAAGGCAATCTCTAGAGATGCAGCCACACTTAATTCTTCTAAAGAAAATCCTCCTGCTAAGTCAATTTTTTTATTTTTCCAAGCATCATCTTTTGACCACAATATTGCTTTAAATTGCGAAACAGTTCCCCCACTTTCTTTAGCTTGATCCGAAGCTTCTTCTAGTCCCTTATAAACTTTCTTGAAACGTTCATGCAAGTCTTCTATACTCAACTTCCACTGACGAGTCGGCAATTGTTTAACTTCTTCTATGATCGCATCTATAGCTGCTGTTCGGTATTGTTTCAACACACCAATCAATTTAGCATTCTCATCTTTATCATCACCTCCAAAGGTTTCTAAATCCTTTTCTAGACGCTCTTTCATTCGGTCACCAATATTAGAAGTATTCACATTGGTATAATTAGCTGCATAATATTTACTCACAATAAAGACAGCGTCAGCAACCATTTTATCTGTAAAAATATAGTTCACATCCTTAGAAGCATTCAATGATTGCATAAATATAGCTTTGATTTTATTATCATATCCACCTGCCTCTATGAGTTGTTCTTTATTATTAGTCTCGTCATTATCAACTTTCACATTTTCTCTTTCATCAAGATTAACACCTACTAACTCTGCTTGCTCTTTTAATTGGAGCAATACATTTTGCAAATTATTTAATTTTTGAGAAATATCTTTTGGGCAATTTCCTTCGGTGTATTTCTCAACATCTGTTCTTACATTTCGAAAATCCATGTAGAGTTCTGCATAAATTTCCTTTAGTTTTTCTTCATTCATAATTTTGGGTTTGAAAATGGCTATTTTTCTGTTTTGGGATACAATCTGCCTAAAATAAAGGTTTTTAGAATAAAAAACAAATGATAATCAAGTCTTCGTAAGAAGACTCTATTCTCCCTATTCTAGGAAACACCTTCTACTTCTTCTAAAGTAAATGGACTAAAATCTCCTTTTATTAGGGCTCCCAAAAAACAGATTTCTGGTGCAAGACAACAGAGTAGAATAGTTGCTTTATTATTTTGATAAGTTAATTAACTCTTCTGGTAATTGATAATTGTAGACAAGTTTTAATCCCAACCAATTGCCTATCGCTGGGGCTGCTGGATCTTGGTTCAGAATAAGTCCGTCCTTTAAGTGTTCGGGTTGAAGCATTTGGTTGGCTACTCCTAACTGCTCTATCAAATCCCAAAGTGGATAACTCCCTTTCTTTTCTAAGATTACTCGAACCCTTTTTACAAAAGCAATATCCTCTAATTCAAGATTATAGTTTTGCTTTACTTTTAGGATTCCTGAAGCTTGATGCAACTCATCCTTCCCCAAACTAGCTTTTCGGCCATCAGCATAATAGACTTCCCATGCCTGTCCTCGATCGACTACACAATAGCGCCCTGCAATCTTGACGACCCTAAAGCCCATTTCCCTTGTGTAATCTAGTCGTTTTTTATACCAAGCAGCTCCCCATTTGCTCGCTCTCATGGCCTTACTGTAACAACTCCCATAGATCTTCTCTTGAAAGAGTTCGTCTTCTTT
>JAKVCT010000183.1 GCA_022448995.1 Saprospiraceae bacterium | reverse complement strand
AGTGATATTGACGATACGGATGACTTTATATCTTATGATGCTCGGCTTTTTAAAAGTGAGGAAAGTGTAGTAATGATAACTATCGAGGATTTTCGTAAAAGTACAGATTCTGACACTGAGCTTGATTCAGCATTACCTAAGTTTTGGGATAATGTCGAGGATATCTGGTCAAGTATTCAACTAAAATAAAACGGTGAAATCTATACGGTTTTCTATAATTTTTTTGTTTATATTTAAGCTAGGAACTACTAAAATTTTTAGCTAGTTCACTTTTTAACAACTTATAAACTCATTTTTATGAAAACAGGGATTACTGCCATATTATTAATTTGTAGTATAGCTCTCGGATTTGCTCAAAACAAGGGTGAAGTCAAACGTTATGGTTTCTTGATGGATATTCCAAAAGACTGGCAAGTAAATAAATATAAGGATTATACAGAGATCAACGATAAAAATTTAGACATCACGGTAATAATTAGAGAAATTCAGGCTCAAGATAAAGACGAAATATTAGAAATAGTTAGAAAGCAAGTTTATCGTGATGTGGTTTTCTACATATCTAATAAAAAGGTAGATGAAAAGATGAAGGTAGCAAAGGGAACCAACAAGAAGGGATTAGATTATCTGCGTTTATATCTCGAAAGTGACCCTGATGAGGATAATCAAGTTATGATTTATGATGCTCGGATTTTTAAAAATAAAGAAAAAGTGGTGATGATCAGTATTGAGGATTTTGCTGAAGGCTTAGATCCTAATAATGAGTTGGATTTCTTAATTCCTAAGTTTTGGGATGAGACTGATAAGATTTGGTCAAGTATTCAACTAAAATAAAGCAGTGAAATCTATATTATTTTAGTTCGTATATTTTTATAAATTATTGGTAACTAATGAGATGTTTGAAAATTATCAAAATTTCATAAACTGCTATTATTTACAGAATTGACGAAAATAATTCTTTACTATCCATTCTTCTTTAATTAGAGGAATGGTTTTTTTATTGCTTGTATATCTCATACAAAATGAGTATATTACCACGTATTTTATTTTTGTAGACCAATCTAGAATGTATAATGTCTGATATTATAGAAAAAATCAAACAGCGAATTATTAAGTTTGAGGCTATGGCAGAAACCCTCAGAGAACTCTTTACCTCAGATGATGGTAAAATTGATGCAGAGGAAGGTGAACAACTGAAGTCTATCCAAACATACATTGATAAAATCAAGGAAAAGCTCTCCATGCAGGGAGGAAGTGATGATACTATCAAGATTGAAGATATTAGTGGGTCTGTAGGAGACGGAGGAAAGAATGTACAAAAGGACGTAGAAATTGTCCAAACTTTATTAAAAAAGCACTACAAAGAGCTCAAGGTTGATGGAGATTGCGGACCTAAGACTATTGCTGCAATTAGAAAATTTCAAGAGAAATTGGGCTTTTCTAGACCTGATGGTCGAGTAGATCCCAAAGGAACTACTTGGAAAGGGTTGACCAAAGGTGCTACTGTAGAAGACCAAACAAGTTCTGATGATGGAAGTAATTCGACTTCTGATAACACTTCAGGGGGTAATGATAGCAGCACAAATGATGATGATAGTACCAAAAATAATACACCTGTAGATGATGGTGATCGCCACTATGGTATTCCTGATGAAAACATGGACAACTATGATCGTCCTGAACCTATAACGGAGTTGAACGGTAAAAAAGCAAGTTTAGATAAACTAACTGCCAAAGTAGGTGATAAAGGGGTGAATAAGTTTGAAGATGTTTTGGCTGTACAATATTACCTAAACAAACATGGATATGCTTGCCCACAAGATGGTAAATGGGATAATAAAGTGTCTCGTCAAGTAGCTTGGTTTAGTAGGAGCTGTAAGGATAAGGAAGTTGGGACAACTCGAAATGTTAGCACAACAGGTAAATTGTGGAAATATCTAAAAGGTGAAATCGAGCGTCCTGAAGTAGATGATGTTTCTGATGGTTATTATGATGAAGATAAACAAATAGATGCACCAAATCACAAATTATCTGGTATGGTGGGTAATGGAAAAGCCAATGATAGAGATGATGTGCGTGCTGTTCAAGACTTACTAAATCAGTGGGGAAATTATAATATTAATGAAGATGGGCGTTGGGATAATACTTGCAAGGTAGCCATGATTGACTTTCAAAATCAAATGGGAATTGATGCCGATGGAATTTGTGGACCAACTAGCTGGGATTATCTTATTGGTAAGAAAAAACCAGAACCAAAGGTTCAAGATACTGCATCAGGTAAGAATTATGGACCTAAACCAAAATGGATTTCTATTGCAGAAGGTGAGATTGGAGTCAAAGAGATTCCTGACAAAAATTCTGAGAAAGTGAATAACCCAAGAGTAATGGAATATCATGCTGCTTCGGGGGGATACTCTAGTGATGAACCAGCTTGGTGTGCTTCCTTCACGAGTTGGTGTTTGAGTAAAGCTGGTGTATCTAATCCGCGTGATCCAGGTGTAATTCAGTGGAAAGGTTGGGGTGAGAAAATTGATAAACCATTTTATGGTTGTATTGGAATCATTAAAACTGGAAGTGCCTGGGGACACATTGGTTTTATCGTTGGTGTAGAAGGTGGTAATGTTCTGATGTTGGGGGGGAACCAAAGTAATAGTGTGAAAATCTCTAAATACAGCAAAAGCTCTGTTACACAATATCTCAAACCTCCAGGATATGAGCCACCAGCAGAGGCTTGGAATTTGAGTGCGTTGGATGGTGATCATTCTAATGGAAATAACGAATCTACGCGTTAATCTCTCTTAGGAACAAGCAATGAAAAATTAATAATGAATAATACGATATTCCGTTATGCAGCGGAGTACTTCGGCTGTTTCAGTATTAAGTAGGGGGTGTCTGAAAAGGCAAGTTTCGAAAAATAGAACCAAATAAAATTTTGGATTTTATTTTTTCTTTGTTGTGAGGGAATGAATTGCCTCGCTATAGATGAGAAAATACGATCCAGAGCGAGGCAATTTATTCCCTCGCCAAATAATATTCTAATCTTTCAGATTAGGGTAACCTTTTTAGACAACCTCATAATAAATATTTTTAGGAGAAATTAACTTCATAGAGCCCTTCGGGGTTCAGTATTATGGATGTTTCTTCTCTCACCTTTTGCCATTGCTGCAAAAGGTGACCAAAAGATCTAGGACTCAATGGAACGTCAGACAAAGAATTGTCCTCATTGACTCCTTCTTCTAACTCACTTTTATCCTAACAACTTGTACTTTTGCTACAGGCTTACAAAATGATAAAATATTCAACATGAATACTTTACAATGTTCGGACATCGAAGAAGCTACCTTCGGAACGTCAATATTCGTCCTTCTTTGTTGCTGACAACCCATATAGTCCGCTTGATCCAGTTGGGTAGATTTTGCTAAGTTTTTAGCAAAACTGAGTCTTGATTATTACGTTTGATAGGACATTTTTTCACGTGATTTGTCCAAACTCTAAAAAGAAATTAGTTTCACTGAGCCCTTCGGGGTTTACTTCGTAGAGCCCTTCGGGGTTAGTTTCACTGAGCCCTTCAGGATTAAATATAAATTAATTATGTCCACCTACTTAGTGACATTGTTTAAGAATTAGATTTAATGAAGATAATTTTTAAACCTAATTGGTGTGTATTTTTATAACTTATTGATTATTAGTATTTTAATGTTGTAATAGTGTTGTTTTTGTAAAGTATTAATAATCAGTTAGTAAAACAATGAAAGCTGTTAATTTAAAAATTGATTTACAAATGATTAGTACAATTAAGATGATGAGACGGAGATATTTTTTTGTAGGACTTTTTGTAGGAACTGTTTTGCTTTTACATTCTTGTGATTCTCAAGAGCAAGTAAATAGAAATATGAAAGCAGTGCCTTCATTTACAATAAAAGGACAGGTAGATAGCCTTCCAAATGGCAAAGTATACTTAGCCAAACTAGATCTAAATACCAACGAACGAGCAGAGGTAGATTCTACAGAAAGTGTGGATGGAAAATTTAGTTTCAAAGGCAAGGTACATAGCCCTTATTTACATAGTTTATCCTTTGAAAACCAAAAAGGGCAGATTCATTTCTTTTTGGAAAATAGCAAGATTGAGGTTCAGGCTCAATCCTCAGATTTGGATAATGCTCAGATAATAGGTTCTAGAGAAGACAGCTTATTTCATAGTTATGAGGATATATCCGCGATTTTTGATCGTGAAAAAGGAATGGATATTATGCTAAACCACAAGGATTATGCATTTGCAGCATTTACAGCATATTATCAATTTCAGATTCATAATATTCAATCGGATACCCTTCAGATGATTATGGATGGGTTTGATGAGTCGGTAAAAAGCTCAGTTTATTATGAGCATCTAACGAGTTTGCATAATGCAATTAAAAATGTAGCTATTGGTCAAACAGCACCTGCTCTTTCTATCCCAGATACCTCAGGAAACTTAGTTCAATTAAGTGATTTGAAGGGTAAGTATGTATTGATTGATTTTTGGGCATCTTGGTGTGGTCCTTGTCGAGCAGCAAATCCTAAACTAGTAGAAGTATATAATCAATTTTCTGATCAGAATTTTACAATACTTGGTATTTCGGTCGATAAGGATGGTGATAAATGGAAAAAAGCAATTCAAAAAGATGAGCTTCCTTGGCTAAATGTTTCTAATGTGGATGGTTGGGGAGAAGTATCTAAAATTTATGCTGTTCGGGCAGTCCCACAGAATTTCTTGTTAGATCCTAATGGAATTATAGTGGACAGAAATATTCAATTGGAAGAATTGGGAACTAAGCTGGTTCAGATTTTACCAAAGTAGAATTTTACTGTTTTATTCAGCCAAACTAATCTCCCTAGTTAAACCCCAATCTACTATCTTTTTTTGATAACTTCAATTTCAGTCTTTGACTTTCCAATTGTAAACTAAAACCCCAATCAAGAAAACACTATAACCCCCAATTGCTGAAATGATAAGTCCGGTTATTTGGTAGGCATAGATTCCATATGTAAAGAGTAAATTACTGAGCCCTGCAAATAGAATTGTTAGACCACTCAGCTTTTGGATATAATCTAAGCTCATACAGACTAGGAGTATGAAAAAGGGAGCGAACATGAATAATATACGGTCAAAGTAATAAGGCCAAATAAAGGGATAGACTAAAAGACAGATGATACCTGTGAGGACAAAACTGATATGCGTTCTGGACAGTAACTTTTCTCTACACTGTTTTACAAATACAAACCCTCCAACGGCTACTAATAACCAATACAAATCCAGAAATCTGAAAGACTGCATAAGGTAAGCTTTAATTGGCTGATTATATTGAACAGGATCGGTATGATTGAAGGATAACCAAGTCAAAAAACTTACTCCATATTGATAATGAGTAAAGGCACTAATTAGTAGGATTGGAGGAATAAAACCTAGTCCAACAGCTACATAGCGTTTGACTTTATTGAAGAAACTATCTTGCTCTAATAGAATACTTAAGAATAAGAAAGCACCCGCAGTAAGAATACTTTCTTTAGCAAAGAATCCAATACCTAAATACCAGCCAACTAAATGAAAACACCAGAATCTAAACTGACTTTTATTTAGTACTTGTATACTCAGTAGAATTCCACCCAAGCTAATGGCCCAACCTAAGCTATCAATCATTGGTAAAACACCAAAAATAGCCATTGGCTGACAGAGCATATAGGCTACTGTACCCCAATAGGCGTGTCTCCGATTGGCAAGGAAGGCATGTAGGATATGAAACATCAGAAAACCACAAGCAAAATAAGCTATCAGCTCTTGTATCCACAGACCATAAATCGTATCTAGTCCAAAGATAGCATATAGAATTGCAGGAAATAGGAGGCTTAGCGGTTTGGTTAAGCGTTGTAAACGATCAATCTCTCCATCAAAACCTAGTAAAAGTTTAGCGCCATTAGCATAGCTTGGGGTATCAGGCTGTTCCCACATGAAATAAAACAATACGAAGGATGCTATACACAAACCCAAAAGGGTAAGGAATAGGATAAGTAAGTTGTTCTTTTTTGTTGTATCACGTGTTAGCTCTTTCAAATAAAATCTAGTATTTACTAATGATATGAGTTCGTAACGTTTTTAGATTTATTGAGCTTTTTGAGGAAGTAAGTTATTGACAATTAAAAGGATATAAAAGATTAGCTTAGTCTTGTAAATCCCCGTGGATCAATACTTGAAAATCCCCAAGTGCTTTGTACAATAAACAGTAAACGAACTCTTATAATAGAGAAACTATGAAGTTGTAAGCTGATTGAATGAACTGCAAAGTAATTCCGTTAATGACTTACCTAATACCAAACGATTACATCTTCATGATCTTTGCGAGTCAACTCCGGAACTTGAGCATCTTCTGCTGGATAACCTACTGGAATCAACAAAAATGCTCGTTCATTATCTGGACGCTTAAGTAACTTCTGTAAAAAATTCATCGGACTTGGCGTGTGGGTCAGTGCCACCAAACCTGCTTGATGGATTGCACTCAGTAGAAACCCCGAGGCCAAGCCTACAGATTCATTTACATAGTAATTTTTCTTCTTTTTACCTTCTTCTAGTTCATAGGCTCTTTTGAAGACCACAATAAGATAAGGTGCTATTTCTAAAAAAGGTTTATTCCAATCTGTTCCAAATGGTAATAAATCTTCTAACCATTCATCTGACATTCGTCCATGATAGTTGGTGTATTCTTCTTCTTCTGCAGCTTTTCTAATAGCAGTTTTAACCTCTGGATCACTAACTACACAAAATGTCCAAGGTTGTTTGTGTGCTCCTGAGGGTGCAGAAGAAGCAGTCATGATGATCTGTTCTATCAATTCTTTCGGAACAGGTTTGTCTGAGAATTCTCTGACAGAACGGCGCTGTTCCATATAATCATAATAGGCTTTCACACGCTCTAGTCGTTCTTCTAAACTAAAATTTTGAGCCTTATACGGAATAAATGTTTGCTTATGCATAAATGGTTATTTATAGTCAGTAGTTGAATAAACCATAATTTACTACAATTAGATCGTATTATGAACTTTTAAGAACTAGTTTTTGTGTATGATTCTTTTACTTGTAGTCTATGATTTTTATTTGGAAGTAAAAAAAATAATATTGTATATTTTTATATTCCTTGGTTTTTAAATTACAGGATTGTTTAAAACAACTTCTATATGAGCAATTACAATCGTTTGTAAGGGTTGTATAACTATTTGATAATTAGTATTTAGGTTTTTTATTGTTATAGTAGTCCACTTCTTATAAGGCATTGTGTCATCAATCAACAAAAGACACTACTTTTTAACTTTTAGCGTCACTGAACCCTTTAGGGTTTACGTTGCAGAGCCTTTAAAGATTTGTAAAAATGTATAGAAAGTCAGGAATTATTGTAATTAATAGTCAAATATAAAATGAGATCTTTGGAGTATAAAAAACTAAGAAACCATAGATAAATTATTCTTGTAGAGCTTAATGAATAGAAGAGATGCCTGAGTAGTTTTCTTAAAAATGAGCTTTTAAGATGATTATTTACTATACAAATCTAGTATATTTGTTAAATATCCAAAAGGATATTAGAGATTATTACGAATGGAATCCTGTAGTATATCCAGGATCTAATTGTTGGGGCAGTTAGGATTGGATAGAGACATGTGGCTTCCGAAAAGCTTTGAAAAATAACATGAAAATTAATCAATATCTCTTAGTCATACTAGGTCTATGCTTGATGGCAAGCTGTAGTAGTGGAGAAAATACGATTGATATTAATGGAACAAAACGATCCTATTTAGTTCAAGTTCCTAGTGGGGTCACGAATGAGAATCCTGCACCATTACTTGTAGTTTTACACAAATTTGGAGGAGATGCTACTTTGGCCAAAAAGGTTTTTCACTTGGATAAATTAGCTGACCGAGATAAAGTGATTATAGCTTATCCAGAAGGGGACAAAGGCATGTGGAATATTGCAGGAATTAATTCTGATGCTAAAACAAATGATGTTGAGTTTATAGATCAAATGATTAGCCAACTGAAAGAGAAATATCCAATTGATCCCAATCAAATCTGTCTGTTTGGACGCTCTGAGGGTGGAATGATGGTTTATCAATTATTATCCAAATCCAAGCATACTTTTAAAGCGGCTGCCGCAAGCAACGCCAATGTACCAAAGCAAATGGGATTTACACTTAAATCACCTGTTTCGTTTTTATTGATGAATGGAACTGAAGATCCGCTAGTTCCTTATGAAGGTGGTGCATTGGGCAATAATTTGGGAGAATGTTTATCTACAGATGCTTCTATGTCTATTTTTGCTAGAACGGCTGGCTGTGATCGTCCTACCCAAACACGTACCTTAAATTCTAATAAAGAGGATGGAGTAACCTGTCTAGAGTTTGCTTGTGCTAATTGTAAAGACAACCGAAAGGTGACTTTGATCAAAGCTGAAGGTGGTGGACATGCGCATCCTGGAGCTAAACAGTACAAACCTGTAGCAGAGATTGGAAAGGTTGCTCAAGATTTTAAAACTGGAAAATTCATTTGGGGATTTTTTGGATTTTAGGCTATTAATATCAAACTAATGCAGATCAAAAGAACGACTTCTGATGATGCAGATTTCAAACATCTCGCTCAGTTATTAGACCAGGAACTCTACAAGCGTTATCCTGATGTGCAGCCAGATTACGATCATTATAATGAATATGAAGAAGCCATAGATGCTTTACTTATTTACATAGAAGATCAGCCTGTGGCTTGTGGAGCACTCAAAACACTAGCCAGTCAAAAAGATTGGGTAGAAATTAAGCGGATTTATGTCAATCCCAACTATAGAGGAAAGGGGTTGGGGAAACAATTAATACTCGCTTTAGAAGCTTGGATTATGACTAGTAATTGCAAAAGTATCGTACTTGAGACAGGTGTACGCATGCCAGAGGCCATGCAATTATATCAGAAAATGGGCTATCAGATTGTCCCTAATTTTCCTCCTTACATTGGTTTACCACACAGCATTTGTATGCGCAAGTTGATAAAAGCATGAGTCAAAATTTTCAGAAAATTCTAATTATTCAAACTGCCTTTATTGGGGATGTAATTTTGGCAACTGCCTTGATTGAGAAAATGCAGGAGCATTATCCCAATGCTCAATTAGATTTCTTGTTGCGTAAAGGTAATGAAGGTTTACTCAAAAATCATCCGCATATTCATCGAGTGCTGATTTGGAATAAAAAGGGAAAATTCAAAAGTCTTCGACAAGTATTGAAGCAAATTCGAACTGAAAAATACGATTTGCTCATCAATTTGCAACGTTTTTTACTCACCGGTTATTTGGCGGCACGCTCCAAAGCCAAGCTAGTTGTGGGTTTCGATAAAAATCCTTTTTCGCTATTTTTCAGCAAGCGTTTTCCGCACAGGTTCGGAACAGATGAAGATCCAATTCACGAAATAGATCGAAATCTGTCTCTAGTTGCTGAATATACCGATTCGCAGCGCAGCTTTCCACGCTTGTATCCATCTGATACAGATTATCAAAAAGTGAAGGTTTTTCAAGCACAAACTTATGTTTGTATTGCGCCAACATCGGTTTGGTTTACCAAACAGTTTCCCGCCCAAAATTGGATTGAACTGACTGAGCGTTTACCTCAGGATATCACTATTTATCTGCTAGGAGGGAAGGGCGACCAAAAAGCTTGCACTCAAATTCAAACCACTTCTCGACATCCCGATATCCAAGTTTTGGCTGGTCAACTCAGCTTTTTAGAATCGGCAGCGCTTATGCAAGCTGCTCAGATGAATTATACCAATGATTCTGCACCACTGCATATGGCATCAGCAATGCAGGCACCACTCACTGCCATATTTTGTTCTACGGTTCCTCGTTTTGGTTTTACACCTTTATCCTCTTCTGCTCGGATTGAAGAAACTGCTCTAGGTCTGGCTTGTCGTCCTTGTGGATTACATGGGAAGAA
>JAKVCT010000182.1 GCA_022448995.1 Saprospiraceae bacterium | reverse complement strand
TCACGAGGCTTTTTAACAAAGTTCAGCGCAAAAAGGCTGCTTGAATTAAATACAAATTAATTGTGGCTATCTACTTAATATATCAGATTACAGAGATAATTGCTTAGAGTAGAAAACCCAACTAGGAGGATGGACTATATGGGTTATCAGGAATAAAAAAGGACGCAGATTGGCGTTTCTTTAGAAGATCCTTCGTCTGTCTGAACATTGAATGCAACTAAAGACAAATAATCGAGGATTTTGTAAGCCTTAGCTTTTGTATGATGTATTCTGATTAAAGTGAGTTTAGAAGGATCAGCCAATGAGGACAATTTTTAACTTCGTTGAGCCCTTCGGGGTTTATCTGATGTTCCATTGAGTCCTAGATCTTTTGTCCAACTTTTGCAGCAATGGTAAAAGTTGGGGGAGAATAAAACATCACATATACTATATAACACTATAAAAGCCTAAACAATGTTACTAAGAAGTTTAAAATTCATAACAGGAATAGCCCTTCGTATATTTTTTAGGCGATTTACGATACACAATTCAACCTACATTCCCAAGAAAGGCCCTTTGCTCATCGTTGCCAATCATCCAAATACTTTTATGGATGCTGCCGTGATCGGAACAAATCTCTACCAAAATCCACATTTTTTGGTGAATGCTTCTTCCTTCAAGAATAAGACTTTGCGTTGGGGATTAAATAGCATGAATGCAATTCCTGTCATGCGAAAAATTGACAGCCAAGATGGCAATATCAACAATGATGAGATGTTTGCTAAATGCTATGAAAAACTCCAAGAAGGTGCAAGCATTTTGATCTTTCCAGAAGGAACTTCTCGTATAGAACGCAAATTGCGTAAGCTCAAAACTGGTGCTGCACGTATTGTTTTAGGCGCAGCCAAAAAGTATAATTTTGAGATAGATATTCATATTCTAGTGATTGGATTGAACTATTCCAATCCAAGACGTTTTCGTAGTGATTTGTTTGTGAATATTGCGCCACTCATTCGAGTAAATGATTACAAGGGCGCCTACTTGAAAGATGAGCAAGCTACTGTTCGTGCCTTGACTGATCAAATTACCACCACTTTATCCGAACAGATCATCATTACAGCCAATGAAAAGAAGGATTTGCTCTTGGATCGCATCGAGGAGGTCTACAAGCAGCGTCTATTGAAGGATTTGGGCTGGGATAGGGAGGATCAAGAAGATAGCTTTAGAGTGAGCCAAGGTTTGGGCAATGCTTTATTGTACTTTCAGGAGCAAGCTCCTGATCGTGTAGCAGACTTGGAAAACCGTATGGATACTTATTTTCACAACTTAGATCAACTTCGTCTAAACGATGGTTTATTCGAGGATGCGCAGGCGAAACGAAGCTTTTGGTGGCAGAGTGTTTTTGAGTTACTATATTTAGTTATAGGTTTCCCCATTTATGTTTTTGGTTTACTCAATAATTATATTCCTTATATTATTCCATCCAAAGTTGCTTACAAAATTACTCAATATGAAGGCTATATTGCACCGATTATGCTATTTGTGGGGATCTTTAGTTTTACCATATTTTATACGACACAGGCAATACTTTTGCATTCCTTTGTGGGCATCTGGTGGCTGACTTTAACCTATTTATGTTTATTGCCTCTTACTGGCTTTTTTACTTTGTCTTACTGGCAAACTTTCTTGGCGAATCGCCAACGTTGGACGCTTTTAGCGAAGTTTCGCAAAAAGGCTAATTTGATGCAGGAGCTGACTACTCAACGCCAAGAGATTTTGAAGATTTTGGATCAGGCACAAGGGGAGTATTTGGAGGTTTTGGAAGAGGACTAGTTCTCATAGAATCAATGATATTCTAAAAAGGCAAATCAGTATCATATTCATTCAAATTATCATTCTTATTTTTCTCTTCCAAATCAGCTTCAGTAACCCTTGCTTCCCCAAAAGGACGTTCAAAATTATACAATCGAATCAACTCATCAGTTTCATCATTATGTTCATATTCTGCCTGTAGAATAATATTGCGCCAATCCACATTAGCTGTTTCAATATTTGCTTTTAGTGCATCCAAATTACCATCAGTTTGGAAGAGAATACAGCGTAGGATTCGATTATTGTCATAGTCAAAATGCCAATCTTTGCCAAAGTCAGAAAGGAGTTGAAAAACTGTTTTGATCTTGCTTTTCTCCTTGAATTCAGCTTTAACTTTTTGGCGAATATCCTCAGGATACATATACGGTTCACAAATTACCCAAGCCTTTTGAATAGCTTTGGAACTCTCTCGGAGTGCCTCAGAAGAAGTGTAGAGTTGTCTAGCGAGTTGAGTTCGACCTCTAGATGCGTCCTTATCACCATCTTTTTTGATTTTCAGAGCGAGCAAGTCTAGGAATTCTGAAAGCGTATCGTATCTCAAATCACCGATTTTCTCAGCGAGTTGTTCTAAATTATTTTCGTAATGATCAATCCAAGTTTTATGTTTTGCATTCATATGTTTAGTTTTAAGATTAAGTGAAGCTAAATAATATTTTTTGGCTTTTTTACCTAGTAGCAAACAAAAAGCTAGTGACTCTATGTTTTATAGGATAATGATTTTGGTTTTCAACATTAATATTTAAATTTGTTTCAATAAAATGAAGCCTTAGGGAACTCTATCCACACTTTCTGACTTCATTAATTGAGTTTCATCACAAGAGAAGATGATTCCGTACAAATGGGAGCTGAGACTCCTTCGAATTAGCATACAAAATACAATATATGGCATCTAGCGAAGTAATACTAATCGTAGAAGAGGTAAATTTAGTTGACTTTTATGGTCAAAATGATAGTAAATTTAATATTCTAAAGAAAGCCTATACCGATCTGACCATTACCTCTAGAGGACAAATGGTGAAAGTTACAGGCGACAAAAAACGTGTACAATTATGTAAGAATCATGTAGAAATGATGATACGTGTCTTGAAACAATATGGAGAATTATCCATTCAAACTGTGCGCGATATTGTAGGTGGAACCAATCCATTTGAAAGTAAATTGAGAAAGGAGAATCAGAATATCATCTTATATGGACAAAGTGGAAAACCAATTGTTCCACGTACACGCAATCAGAAAAAACTAGTAGAATCCTCAGATAATAATGATATTGTTTTTGCCATCGGACCAGCAGGTACAGGTAAAACCTATACGGCAGTAGCTTTGGCAGTTCGTGCATTGAAACTAAATCGTGTGCGTCGAATTATTTTGACGCGTCCGGCTGTAGAAGCTGGAGAAAGTTTAGGGTTTTTGCCAGGAGATTTGAAGGAAAAAATTGATCCTTACCTGCGCCCATTATATGATGCTTTGGATGATATGATTCATCCTGAAAAGTTGGCTTTATTCATGCAAAATCGCACGATTGAAGTTGCACCTTTGGCGTTTATGCGTGGACGAACTTTGGACAATTCTTTTGTAATTTTGGATGAGGCACAAAACTGTACGGAAACTCAGTTGAAAATGTTCCTAACACGTTTGGGACCTTCTGCTAAGTGTATTGTAACAGGGGATTTGTCACAAATTGACTTACCACGTAATCAACGTTCGGGTTTATTGAGAGGCTTGCACATTTTGGATAATATTGAGGGTATTGGAATCTTGAGATTGAGTAGTGGAGATGTGGTGCGTCACCGTTTGGTGCGTGAAATTATTGATGCTTATGATCGCCAATCTAAGGAAGATGAAGCTTTCAAGAAAAAACGTGACGAGGAGCGTAAGAAAGAGCGAGAAAATTCAGAAAATAAAAAAGAGAAGGAATAGGGATTATCTTTTTTAGATTAAAATCTAATAAATAAAAACACTTTTGTACAGATCTGCACAAAAGTGTTTTTTTGTGTTGTATATTGTAGCTTCATTCTGAGTATAGCTTTATTTTATATCATGAAGTTGTTTAAAAATCATCTGAATTTATGCATTAAATCTAATTCTTAAACAACTTCTATTTTAGCTAGCATTGTGGTCTAAGCCCAATGCTCAAATAATGTTTATAACAGTTGGATTATACCTAGTCAAAATCGTCTATTAAATATGTTACTCAATTTCCGTTCAAGTCTATTTCTAATTACCTTAATCAGTATTTTAGTAGGATGTAATGTTACCAATCATTATGTCAAACAGGAACACAAATATTACAAAACTAAGGAGCTCAAAGAGGAAGATTCAGGGATTACTGACCTGATTAATCCATACAAGGATAAGGTTGATGCAGAGATGAATCAAGTGATTGGACAGAGTACCAAGAGCTTGACAATCAATAAGATTGTGTTAGAGTCAACTCTAGGGAATTGGACAGCTGATGCGATACAAGCTGAAGCAAGGAAATATACCAATACAACCATTGATATGACAGTGCTAAATCGAGGAGGCTTGCGTATTCCTGAGATGCCTGCTGGGGATGTGACTAAAGGACGTATTTTTGAGTTGATGCCTTTTGATAACACTTTGGTAATTATTGAAATGTCGGGGAGAGAACTGGATCAGTTGTTTGCACATATTGCAGCCAATGGTGGCTGGCCAGTTAGCCAAATCAAAATGCAGATTAATCGTGCAGGTAGAGCAGCAAATATTACAGTGGGAGGAAAAAAGGTAGATCCTAGCAAGACGTACTATATTGCTACTAATGATTATATTGCTAATGGTGGAGATAACTGTACTTTCTTCAAGGATAAAAAACGAGTTTCTACAGGAAAATTACTGAGAGATATTTTGATAGAGCATGTGGAAGAATTGACGAATGATGGAAAGAAAATTGAGGCTGAATTAGATGGAAGAATCTATTAATTAAAACGTTTAAATAGGTTTGTATTTTAGAATTATAACTCTTCTTTTTTGTAGTATATTAATTGAGAATGTTGCTCATTCTCAAAGTGATACACTTGTGCCTAGTTCTGAAAATGTTGTCACAGAAACCATAGGACCTACCGTTTCGGTAGTTTATCCAAAGTCTATTCGATCCGATAAACACAACTTTGTAGGGACACACCATGATTATCTCAATGATTCGGTATTGAGGCAACATGCTAATGGAAATTTAGCGGATTTACTGACTAGAGAATCCCATGTTTTTATTAAAAACTATGGCCCAAGTAATATTGCTACACCATCCAATCGAGGCGGAAGTTCTTCGCAAACTAGCATTACTTGGGAAGGTATCGATTTACAAAATCGAATGCTCGGACAAACGGATTTGAGTATCATCCCCAATGCATTTATCAATGCTGCATTTATCAATTATGGAAACAGCACGGAGAATCTAGCAGGCGGAATTCATTTACATACTATCACAGCACTAAATCAAGGATTCAAGGTAGCTGGACAGCTTACTTATGGCAGCTTTTACAATACAAATGCTCAACTAAATTTAGCCTATAGTGGAGCGAAATATGGAGGAAGTATTCGTTCCTTTTTTCGTTGGGGACTAAATAATTTTAAGTATTTGGATGTCAATGCTTTTGGCCAACCCAAACCTAAGGTGAATCAGGAACATGCAGCTGTTTTACAATATGGAGTTCTACAAGAAAATACCTTTCAAGTCAATAAATTAAATATCTTAGAATTTAAGACTTGGTATCAGTACAGCAACCGCCAATTGCCACCATCACTAATTCAAGATACAAGCACAGATGTACAATTAGATCAATCTTTACGCTCAGTTTTGAAGTGGTCTGCTTTGTTTCCTAATCAAAACCTAAGGCTGAATACGCATCATGCAGCTACTTGGGATTACTTGGAATTTACTAATCTAGGAATTGATTCGGAGAGTCGAATTTTATCTATTTACAATCAGGCAGATTTACAGTGGCAACAGTATTTTCCAGTGAGCTTATCTATTCGGCATTTATATGCAAATGCCAATTCAACAGGTTATGAAGATTTAGCCCAGCAGCATCAATTTAGGTTCAAATGGAGTGTTCGACCTAAGTTTAAAAAGGTCTTTTTGCGTTTTCAGTTACAAGAAGATTGGGTAGGAGGACAGTGGTCTTTGCCTGCTTTTCAAGTGGGCATGAATTGGTTTCCCAAATCTTTTTTAGCAATCAAAGCTTCGGCTGGACATCAGTATCGTTTTCCAACATTCAATGATTTATTTTGGTCAAATTTAGGTAATCCTAATTTGAAACCTGAGTATAATTGGTCTTTAGAATTGGGAACTGCCTTGACTGTTAATATTGGAAACAGGCATAGGCTGATTTGGGATAATGCCATCTATAGCAATTGGGTGCGGGATTGGTTGTTGTGGCGACCTGATAGCCAAGGCGCATGGCGACCCGAAAATGTGGATCGGGTCTGGTCTAAAGGTATAGAAACTAAGCTAGATTGGACTTGTCAGATTAACAAAAAATGGAAGTTTAGATTGCATGGTTTATACAATTGGAATTTGGCAATCCGAACAGGAGGATCGAGTGCTAATTTATTAGGCAAACAATTGATTTATACCCCAGAACATCAAGGTACTTTAAGTGCACAATTAGCTTGGAAGCAATTAGGTTTTGTTTATCAACATCAGTGGGTGGGTAATCGTTTTATTGATGCTGTGAATACAGATGATCTACCTATGTATCATTTGGGGAATGTGGAAATTAATTATAAACAGAAAATAAAAGCGAGCAATCTCAATTTTTTTGTCAAAATTTACAATATATTTGGGCATAATTATCAAGTGATTAGCAATCGAGTAATGCCTTGGCAGCAGCTAGAATGTGGAATACGGTTTTATCAATAGACATCCTATCCCTCTAAACGCTAAGGTTATTTTGAGCTAAAAAATAGCTTAGCTATGCTACTATAAGATCAATTCCTGTTAAAAAATTAAACCTTAACTAGTTATAGTTTTACCTATATTAATAGTTCGTTGACAAACGATCAAGTATAAAAAAAAAATAAAAATGGATAATAGGATTGTAGAAATACCTACAGGCAGAGTAGAGATACTCCCCAGTGGCATTTTTATCTTTAGGGTAAGGAAAGGATTATACATGGAGCCCAAATATGCGCTACCTATGTTAGAGAGAGTGAGTCAGTTAGCCAATCATCAAAAAATACCTATGCTCATGGATATACGACATATGAAAGGTGCATCCAAAGAGTCGATTGCTGATTTTAAGAATAACTCTGAACGTAGTCCTGTTCGGTTATTAAAAGGAGCTGCTGTATTAATTAATTCTGGAATATCTAGAGTTCTAGGAAATATTATGCTGGGAATCCGAAAGCCCCTTTTTCCAGCCAAACTTTTTACCAAAGAAGAAGATGCCCTAGAGTGGTTAGAGCAATTTTTATAGGTACTCTATTCAAAACTCACCCATTGTTTCTGTACTCTAAGCACCTTTTCAATCACATCTCTGACACAGCCCTGTCCACCATCAATAGGAGAGATGTATTGACTGATTTCTTTGATTTCATGAACAGCATCTGAGGGGCAAGTCGCCAAATGGCATAAGCGCATACATTCATAATCAGGAAGATCATCTCCCATATAAAGCACACGTCCCAAGTCAATACTATACAAATTAATTAATTGTTTGAGGGTGTCTATCTTATTTTGGATACCATAATAAACATCTTCTATACCTAATCTCTTCAAGCGTTTTACGACACCTTCTGAGCGTCCACCAGTGATGATAATAATCCGATAACCCTGTTTGATGGCATGTCGAATGGCAAATCCATCCTTTGTATTCATCTTACGCATGAGATTGCCATCTTCAAAAGCATAGACAGAACCATCAGTAAGGACACCATCTACATCAAAAATGAAAGTAGAAATATCATGAAGTTTGTTTAAGAAGCTCATTTTTTTGATTAAGTTTTTTAGTTTTGAATAGTAGAATGCCTATCTTAAGTAAATTGTTTGTAAACTCACTATTCTGCAGATTATCGCGCTAATTGACTAGCCTTTGCAATGGGCTAAACCTTAACACTTTTTATTAATATGTTTAAAATTATAAAAATATATGCAAAGATACCTAACATCTCTCTGTATACTCTCTTTAATTTTGGGAGTTAATCACTTTTTACAGGCACAAGCAATTCAACATTTGCCAACAGATAAGAATTATGAAGTAAAAAATCCTACCTTATTTCACGCTTGTGGAACGAATTGCGCCAAGCATCCTTTCTTGAAAGAATATCAACGTAACCCTGAAGCTTATGCACATCTGACAGGTAACCGAAACACTTTATTTGTCCCTGTTACACTTACTGTTACAGGAACAGACGATAGTTTGGGATTTGGTCGTGCAAGTAATGTACTAAATACCTTCTGCCAAATGAATGCAGATTATGCAGGGACAGGAATTCAGTTCTTTATAGAACCACCCATTCGTTATTTACCAAACACAACTATGTATCAACACGATTCTGTGATACAGGGGGGGATGGAAATGTTGATTCATGATGTACCAAATACCATGAATATATATTTTGTAAGTAATCCTGCTGGAAACTGTGGCTATAACTTACCTTATGCAAGTATGACGGTGAGTTATGGTTGTATGGATGGACATACAGCAGCCCATGAAATGGGGCATGCACTAACAATGCCGCATACTTTTTTAGGATGGGAAGGTGGTGTGAGCTATGATGGAAGTATTACACCTGATTATACTGTAGCTGCGCCAACTACAGTTTTGTATGATTACACTGATTTCAAGGATACCATGTGGACAGATACTTTGATTATAGATACTTCTATTGTGGAAAATGTAGATCGTACAGGACCAAATGCGAACTGTGCAGTTGCGGCGGATGGTTTTTGCGATACAGAAGCAGATTACTTAGCTTTTCGCTGGTTTTGTGATGGAACAGGGGCTAGCACACAGCAGCAAATTGATCCAAACGGAACCGCATTTTACTCAGATGGATCATATATTATGTCTTATTCTTCAGACAACTGTCAAACGACCTTTACAACAGAACAATCTAATGCAATGAAGGCTTTCTTGCAGAATGAACGACCAAATGTTTTGTATAATCAGAATCCAACACGGGATACGATCAATGGGCAAATTGCGATTATTGAGCCAGCTAATCAAGCTATTGTCGCAGATGTTAGCCGAACGTTTACATGGACAGCAGTAGATGGAGCGACACATTATCTTTTGGAGGTCTACGATGGTACAATTGGAGGACAATTATTAGAGGCACTGGTTTTGACCGATACTACATATACAAGTAACGTATATTTAGCACCTAAACCACCATTCAATCCTTATTCTTGGAAGGTTGTACCTTTTAATTACGGATATACTTGTGCATCGCATTCTACAATTAACTCTTTCAATACAGAGATAGTTTCAGGAGTTGATGGCGTGAAACATATACAGAATCTGCAGGTTTATCCCAATCCTATTGGACGTGGCCAAGAGTTGCAAGTCGAATTACAGTTGAGTAAAACAGACCAAATCAATGTGCAGGTTTTTACAAGCTTAGGACAAATAGTTCATCATTTTGATTGGGATGTAACGAATGGATTAAATTCTACTCAATTATCTACTGTAGATTTAGCAGCAGGTGTATATTTCTTAAGATTAGATACAAATGAAGGACGTATCACAAAGAAATTCACAGTAAACAGGTAATATTATCAAGCTCCGAAGGAGTGGGAGAACCGTTAGCATTGTGAGTAAGCCCGATGCTACAAAGAAATTTACAGTAAACAGGTAATATTATCAAGCTCCGAAGGAGTGGGAGAATCGTTAGCATTGGGAGTAAGCCCGATGCTACAAAGAAATTTACAGTAAATAGGTAATATTATCAAGCTCCGAAGGAGTGGGAGAACCGTTAGCCTTGGGAGTAAGCCCGATGCTACAAAGAAATTTACAGTAAACAGGTAATATTACCAAGCTCCGAAGGAGTGGGAGAACCGTTAGCCTTGGGAGTAAGCCCGATGCTACAAAGCAATTCACAGTAAACAGGTAATATTATCAAGCTCCGAAGGAGTGGGAGAACCGTTAGCCTTGGGAGTAAGCCCGATGCTACAAAGCAATTCACAGTAAATAGGTAATATTATCAAGCTCCGAAGGAGTGGGAGAACCGTTAGCCTTGGGAGTAAGCCCGATGCTACAA
>JAKVCT010000181.1 GCA_022448995.1 Saprospiraceae bacterium | reverse complement strand
ATGAAGTAGTCAGCTAAAGGATTAGAACATAAAGCAGAACTTATTTTTTGAATATTATTAATTATCCAGAATCTATTCACCAAAAATAGAAGCTAATTTTTGTTCTAAAGCAGTACCTCTCAAGCGAGTTCCTAAGATTTTTCCTTCCTTGTCTACCAATACAGTGAATGGAATTCCACGTACACCATACTGTTTAGCTACTGCACAATTCCAACCTTTTAAATCACTCACATGAGACCAAGTCAATTGATCTTTTTCGATAGCTGCCAACCAACGTTCTTTGTTTTTATCTAGAGACACACCCAAGATATCAAACCCTTTGTCTTTGTATTTATTGTACAAACGAACTACATTTGGATTTTCCTTGCGACAAGGGCCACACCAAGATGCCCAAAAGTCGATTAAGACTACTTTTCCTCTAAAATCTTTCAAGGCTAAATCTTTACCATCAGGTGTTTTTTCGCTGAACTGTGGTGCTTCTTCACCAATTGGTAAAGGTCCTTGAATGGTCTTGATTTGCTCTTTAAGGAATTTATCCAAATTCGCGTCTAAACCTTCATATTCCTTTAAGTATGCTTTGGTATATTTAACAAATAACTGTGGATTGGCATTCATTACCCCAAAGGCTATTCCCAACATCGTTGGTTTATGGTTGGGATGTTCCTTGGTAAAGTTTTGAGCCAAGGCATCTAGATATTCTTGTTGCTGTTGAGCATTCAATCCAGCTTTGGTCAAGTTATTTGAATAATTTTTTATGGACTCAAAATAATAGGGTAGGGTTGAATAGGCAGAGTCCTGCAAGTCCACATACTTGAAGAAGTTTTCTGCAATGTATTGTCCCTCAGTTTGTCCGGGAGATTTATTATTTTGGTAACTCAAGTAGGTGTTCAATGATGCTACTCGAACAGAGGTGATATCACCTGCTTTTTTTACAGAATCCAAGAAGTTTTGCTTGCGTGTATCCAAGGTTGCTAATTCTTGAGTAACCAATTCTACCTGAGCTGGATTCTGGAGATTTGCTTGATATTTCTGTAAAAGCTGGATAAAATTAGTGTTATTATCCGTAATCACTTTTAAATTATTCTCAAAACCATTGATCACCTTAGAACTTGTACTTAGTTTCGAAACAGCACTACAATTCCCTTCCAATTTGATTGTAGATTCATTACCTAAGATAATGGTTTTCATATCTTGAAAACTATTTCCGACAAAATATAAGCCTTCAGGAATTTGGCTGTCTAATTCAAATCGGAAACCCTTCCAATTTTCTTCATTTACAAAAGCTGTTTTACTAATTTCTTTCATACTGACACCTTTCCAGGAAAATAGTTTGAGGGTGTCAAAGCTACAAGCATCATCAGCAATCGCAACTTCTATATTGATTTTATCAAGTTTACCACTTGTGTTTGAAGAGGTTTTGCAAGAATAAAGAGCAAAGGACAAAATAGCTCCAAGTAAAAGAGTACGTATCATGTTTTATTTTTTTGTGTAAATATTATCTGTTTTGCCACTGAAGTTATTCAAGAATTCGTGATAGAATAGTTGATAAGTTTGTAGAAATCAAGACAAAGTTAGATTGGAGTTGCATAGCTTTAAAATAGCTGAAGTATTTTGACTTCAGCGACTTGTCTAACAGACAGTTATTTCTTTTTGGATAGCTTCATTACCAGCTTCACGATTTGTTGAAGTGAGGTTAGCTGCTGTATGAACGAAGCAATACTTCAGATGAAATTTTGTTCTTTTACTCTAATTTCTTAAACAACTTCTATATCTATCTTCATCAATTTTGCTTCGACGAAGCAAAAAATACCTACAAGATCAAGACCAAAAATAGTTTTTAAACAACTTCGACTTTCAATGTGTGGCAGTATGATTAATACAGTTGCATAAAGATACAAATTTTTTATGCATTCCATCAATGCTAGAATACTATCCTATGGCTAAGAATCTTATTCCTTGTTTCTATGCTGAGTAAGTAAGTAAATGGACACAATTAATTTATATTTAACCCCGAAGGGCTCAGTGAAACTAACCCCGAAGTGCTCTGCGAAGCAAACCTATCTACAAAAAGGCTGCTTGAATTAAATACAAATTAATTGTGGCTATCTACTTACTTAGAAGTAATAGTTATATTTAATATGTTTTATTTTTTTGATGAAATGTAGAAATCTGAGCTAGTTTTTTGTATCTTAATGGTACGATTATAAAATAACTATATACTATTTTTAATGTATATGTTTTCTTAAGGCTCTGATAATTAGCTATTAGTACAGAAATCACCATATTCGCCCTAAGCATAATTTTAAGATAGAAAATACACTAAAACACAAGGAATACTAATGGAAGTTCAAAAAATAACAACACCAACAGCAGAAGTTACCTTCTACCCCAAAGAAAAATACATTCATTTGGTCTATCATCCTAAAAAGCATAAATGTATTGAAGAGATGAAGGAACATATCGAGCAGTGTCGTACTATCATGGGAGAATATGCACCACTCCCAACCTTGGTAGATGTTCGTCAAATCAAAGGCATTACAAAAGAGGTGCGGGATTTTGTTGGTCAGTATGAAAAAACAAAAAACGACATTATGTATCTTGCTTTGATTGTTAAATCAGGATTCTCTAAAATTGCAGGTAATATTTTCCTTTCCTTTACAAAACCTGCTTATCCAACTCGTTTATTCACAAGTGAAGAAGATGCTGAAAAATGGTTGTTTGCTCAACAAAGGATCGGTGTTCAGTGAAGCTAAAGCTCTTATTTCGTACCCTACCATAAATAATCAGATACTTAGAGTATTTATATACATTTCAGGAAAATATTTGACAGAGGAATTTTCTTTTGCTTGATTCTTTTCTTTGGTTAGTGATAGCATGATAGAAGTAATGAGGCCAGCTACTGCATAGGCTCCCATGGATAGTTGAGGAAAACTGTAATCCTCAGAGTCAATCTTAGCCTGTTGAATTTGGTGTAGGTATTGTTTTGCCCAAGAGAAATCTATTCCATTTTCTTCTCCCTTGTGCATAATGAGCCCAATCAAGTTGGATTCTACATCAAGCCCACCTTTTGGAAGCCCAAAATTTTCAGGGTGACTTGCTAAATCCTCTAAGTTGGGATGATCTCCTGCAATGACAAAAGCAACAGCAGCCCACGAAAAATTCGCTGGGTGTATAACAGGAATCTGTTGTGCCAAGCAATATTTATCAAAATGCAAAGGAATTTGATTGGTATCATAATCTAACGCATTAATAGCAATACTCGTATCTGTAACATAGGTTTGGAAAAAGTGATCGAGATTATCTAAAGTTAGAAAATGATTAAAACACTCGATCTGAGCATCTGGATTAATATTCAGTAAACGCTCTTTGAGTGCGATATTTTTTAATTGTTTTACCTGAGTTTGTGTGTAATTTTGTCGATTGAGATTACTCATTTCTACCTGGTCTCCATCTACCAACACAAGTCGCTCAAAACCTAATCTTAATGCAGTTTCTGCAATGAGACTACCTAAACCTGAACCAGCTAAGATCACTTTTGTGTTTTTTATGGATCTCTGCTGCTCAGCAGTAATAAGTATTTGATTTCTAAGATACCGATCTGTATTATACATTATTTATAATTTTTTATGAAGTGCTCTGTAACCTAAATAAGTGAATAATTATTACAGGATATTTTAGTTTTACTAAGTCCTTAGAGGTTGTTTAAAAAGGTTACCCTAATCTGAAAGATTAGAATATTATTTGGCGAGGCAACCCTGAAAGGCTCAGTGCAGCTAATTCATTAGCTGCGCTGAGCCTTTCAGGGTTCCCTCACAACAAAGAAAAAATAAAATCCAAAATTTTATTGGGTTCTATTTTTCGAAACTTGCCTTTTCAGACACCCCCTTGAGCTTTGACAGACTTCAGGGATTCTCGCACTTTGATAGCTCTTAAACAAGGTTCAGCGCTAAGTTATCAGAAGGAAGGTAGGCGGGAAAACTGTAGACAAAATTCGATTGGAAATAGTTTAAAATTTATGTTACAGATTATTAATGTAGTATGAAAGTTCAAGAAATAAAAGGCTCAAATCAAGCAGAGCAGTTTGTGAATTATAACTTCACTCTATGAAGTAGAGCTTCACAAACTACTCTTATTGAATTTAATAGAGAATAAGTCTCTGTAATTTGTGAAGCCTTTACTGGTCTATTATGCATTTATAATGCATTAGCATGAGCATCTAGCCTTAAGGAGTGTTTTTGTAGATGTCGTGCAAGTGAACTATTCGGTGTATACAGAGGATAGCTAACGGTACCCAAGTCCATTTTACCCTCACCGATTACATAAGTATGCCAACCGTAAATTCGTTGCAAAATTCTAATCAGATACATTTCACATTCATGAATATAGTAAGGATTAGGGGAGTACTGTTGAATTAGATGAATAGACCAAGACATCAATAACTCTAAATTAGCCTGTTTGACTGAGTTGCCATACTTACTACACCTTTTCTTATCGATAGCTGTTCTTCCTGCATGCCAACAATTACTACTTTTTAGCTTATTATTAGCAATGAATTGATTGAGGTCAAAACCATAGTGATATTCAGTAGGTAATTGATATAGATCATCGTTTCGTTGAGTTAGCCTAGCTGCTGCAATAATGTTTCCATTAGATTGAAAAGTCAAGAACAGGGTGTGATTAGCAAAGGTTCGGTCAGCTTTTTGCATTTCCTCAAATTCTTCCAAAGTTGGGGCTTGCCCACCACGTTTTGGAAAGTTTTCAGCATAAATTTGATAAACAAATTTTGTGAATTTAAACAAGTTGTTTGTTCCAACTAGCACAACCTCAAATCCTTCATACTCTGCTAGAGTGATATCGTGGTCGTGACTTAGATTTCTAGGAATAATCGCTGTACTTAATAAACCGTTTTTTGATACTTCTGTGATCATTGCTTTGTTATAATAAGGGATTTTGCTGCTTCGCTCACATAAATACATAGAGAGATTGTTCTTAATGTAAAGTATTAAGATCGAAGACAAAAAATTAAAAAATAGGAAGTAAAAAACCGTTTGTTCTTATTGGTGTGTTGGACAATACCTGATTTTCTAATGGATTACCGCTCAAAGGGTTATCTTCTGTGTAAGAATAGATGTTTACAAGTCAAGTCAATCAGAATATAATTTTGGGTGATCGGACTGCAAATATAAGATAAAAATTTATAAAATATAAAGGATTTATTTTTTTGAACTGCTTTTTTACCGTAAAAAGTAATTTTATTCTAAATATTTAATCATAATTATAATCATATTCTTAATTAAAAAATCGTAAAATATGGAGCGGTTTTTTAGTGTTTATTTATTGATATTCAATTAGATATATTAGTAATAAATATGTATTTTTTTGTGTGTTAGGTTTCCATTTTTTTTTAGTCTAAAAAAATCTAAAAACGAGCTAACTATTTTAGAGAATGTCTAAAAAGAGTTTTCATCTTAGATTTTAGAATAAATTTAGAGATGCTCTTAGCTATTAGCTTCAACCCTAATGATTTTCTGCTATCTTTGCAGGGCTACATCTAACAGGTTTATAATTGTTCTCTAAAAGGTGAGTTATGGTACGTTACTATGAAAAACAAGGTCGGGAGCTTATCGAACGCTCAGAGCTCCAAGAAGGTTATTGGATCAATATTTCACCACCATTCAATCGGGTAGAATTGGAAACCTTAGCTGAACGACTAACCATTCCTATTGATTTCCTAGATGATTCTTTAGATATTGATGAACGGACTCGTTTTGAGGAAGAGGATGATATCAAACTTATTGTTATAAATGCACCAATCTTGGGGCAAAATATCAATAATGAACGTACACTATATGTAACAGTACCTATTGGGATCATTCTGAGCCCTGATCACATTATTACCATTACTTCATATTCCAATCCAGTTATTGAAGGTTTCTTGAATATGCGTGTACGTAGATTCAATCCTCAGGATAGTTCTATGTTTGCTTTGCAGATTCTAGAGCAGAACGTTTACCACTATTTACGCTGCCTAAAGGATATTAATATTCGTAGAAATACGATTGAGCAAGAGGTTTATTCCTCTAGTCGTAACCAAGATCTGAAACGCTTATTGAACTTAGAGAAAAGTCTGATTTATTTTGTGACTGCATTAAGTTCTAATGCTCTTTTGATGTCTAGGATGGATCGGATTGATTTTTTGGGAATTAAAGAAGATCCTGAAAAGCAAGATTTATTTGAGGACATTATTGTAGATAACAGTCAGGCACAAGAGATGGCACATGTCTATTCTAATATTTTGGGAGGGACAATGGAAGCTTTGGCTTCTGTTATTTCTAATAACTTGAATGAAGTGATGCAACGCCTAACATTGGTAACTATTGTTCTAATGGTACCTACCTTAGTGTCCAGCTTTTATGGAATGAATGTGTCCTTACCCTTCAAGGACCATCCCTACGCTTTTTGGTTTTTGCTAGGCGTTGCAGTTATCATGGTTGTAATATTATTGATGTTTTTTAGGACTCGGAAGCTATTTTAGCCTGTTTCGCTTTTTCTCTTTCTTGAAAGTATTTTTTAGCGACTACTAACAATCCAAAAGATTCGCTTCCATGTTTAGTTTGTACAGCATGATGTGCACCATGTGCACGCAAGATTGCACGAGAGTACTTGCTATCTAATTGTTTGAACCATCTGAAACGTTGGTGAATATAAACATCATGGATTAGGAAATAAATCAATCCATAAATCGAGATTCCTACACCCACAAAGAATAATGGAAACAACTCAGGAACCATAGAGCCTGTCATATAACAAGCGGCACTAGGCACAGCAAATACTAAAAAGAACAAGTCATTCTTCTCAAAGAAGCCTTCTACAGTATGTGGGTTGTGATGATCTTCGTGCCAAGACCAAAGAAAACCATGCATAATATATTTGTGAGCAAACCACGCTACAAATTCCATAAAGCAAGCTGTCCCGATTGTGATAAGAATGTATAGTAAAATAGTCATTATTAGAATGTAATTATAAAGCTGAGATCAAATTATTACAGATCTCAACATCGTTACAAAAATAAATTCAAAATAATAAAGAAAACTAATTGTAATAAATACAATAATTCTGCAATCTTGTTGTGGAAAGAGCGAGTGGATATTAGTGTAAACAAAACTAAGCCAAATGCAACAATCCACCAAACTATGTAATTCTGCAAAGGAGCTACAATAAAACTATTGTAACCGGCTTCTCCCCAAGACCAAAAATCTTGTTGAATAGCTACAGGTTCTATAAATAGATCTAAAAAAACCATTAAACTTGCACCTATAGCTGCTTTGAGAACAAGAGGAATCTTAGCAAAATGTCGATTGACGATAGCTGAGCTTGCATAAACCAACATTACCCAGTTCACCCCAATCATAAAAGGTGTTCCTAGGATTTTGGGGCCCAGAGTAGCTCCATATTGATATTCTCCAAAGATGATCCCTGACTGAACACCTGCCAGCTCTACTCCAAATCCGGTACTATATGCAACCATCAATGCAATAATAATTTGCTTGTCCCAAGTAGGATGTACCAAAAGTACGATAAACAACGAAAAAAGCAAATTGAGAGGAGTAAGCAGAATAAAATCTTCGTGTATAGGCAGGAGAATACCCACAATACCCACAAGGTAAACAATGCTTAAATAAATCCCCAAAAACTTTGGTTTATTTAAGCCCCATTTCTGATAAAAACTAAGCGTATTCATAAATTTTAGGCAGTAATAATATCAGCTACAATTTTTGCAGAAGATAGGCACATCGGGATTCCTCCTCCAGGATGGACACTTCCCCCACAGAAATACAAATCTTTGATTTTTCGACTAAAATTAGCATGTCGAAAGAAGGCTCCTGTTGTGCTGTTGGAACTAATCCCATACAATGAACCTTGATAAGAAAAGGTTCGATTTTGGATAATACGAGGTTCAAACACTTCTTCAGCTTCAATCAAACTACCAATATCAGTTCCAAGCATGCGAGAGGATTTTTGGATGATACGCTCGCGAGCTTGCTCAATAATTTTATCCCAATCTTGCCCTTGGATATGGGGAACATTGATCATGGCAAACCAGTTTTCGCAGCCTTTGGGTGCATCTTCTGGACAATGCTTGCTTGTGATATTAATATAGATGGTCGGATCGTCGGTAATGGTTTTCTTATTAAAAATGCAATCGAATTCCTTCTCAGAGTCATTTGTCATCAATGCATTATGTAGAATTAATTCTGGGAATTCTTTTTTGATTCCCCAGTAGAAAACAATCCCAGAAGAAGAACGTGTCTGATTGAGTACCTTAATCGGTTGTGGCTCATTGGGAAGCAATTTGTTATAAGCATAGTATACATCCATATTGCAGACTACCTTATCATAAGAAAATTTATCTTCACCCAAACGTATACCTGATGCTTGCTTATTTTTTAATAAGATTTCATCTACTTTGCGTCCAAAGTGGAATTTTACGCCCAAGTCTTTTGCCAATTTGTAGATACTTTGACTAATATCATGCATTCCATTTTTTGGCAAAGCAATCCCTAGACCGAGTTCCAAGTGTCCAATCAGATTGAGAATACTGGAAGCTTCATAAGGATTAGAACCATTATAAGTAGCAAAACGATTGAACATCTGTACCAATTTTGGATGGTTCAATAGCTTATTGTTTACTTGATCCATAGACTGAAACAACTGCAAACGAGGTGTTCGTGCAATGGCTCGGACAGTATTATAACTGGTATAAGTGCCGAGTTTGTGCAAGGATTTCCGTATGAATAGATCTCCAACAGTTTCAAACTTAAACTGATTTTTAGACATCATTTTTCGAACAGGCTGGCTATCTACCTTTAGCTTATCTTCTATCTCCTTGGCGAAGCGCTCAGGATCAGCATAGGAGGTAAGTTGTGTACCATCTTCCCAAAAATAGTTACAAATACCATCCATGAATTCGTACTCGAAATAATCTTTAGGATTTTTTCCACAGACCTTAAAAATTTCATCCACATACTCGGGCATGGTGAAGATACTTGGTCCTGCGTCAAAACGATAATCACCGACCATTATTTCGGTAAGCTTGCCTCCTGCATAGTTTCGATGTTCAAACACATCTACCTCATGCCCAGCATTTTGTAAACGGGCGGCTGCAGCTAAACCTGCAATACCTGCTCCAACAACTGCAATTTTCACTGTAAAGAAGTTTAGAAAAGTTGTATTAAATACAGAATCCTATATCCAACAGTATATTATATATTGTATACAGTTGGCTTAGTTAGTTAGTTGATAGTCAATAGTTTAAGTCCAATTAAGGTATTCTCTCTTATCAAGTTGTATAGCTTTGGTTTATAGGATTCTAAGAAACATTATTTTCTAACAAAAACTGTTATAAATGGTTGTTGCTTTACTTTGTTTTTTTCTGTTTACCAGTGAATATATAGCCCAACTCTATACCCAAATAATTATTCTGTGCCGTAAATATACCTGTTCCAATCATCTTGGGGGAGTCCGATAAACTATACTCAATGAGTTGATATTTTCCTTCTAACCAAGGTAAGTTATGTAAATTGAGGTGTGTTGTAAGTCCTATTCTCACCAATTGTTCGTTGGGGAGTTGTAATAAAAAACCTAGGTCTATGTTACCTCCTAGATAAACTGTATGAAAGGGACTATACAATAGGCGCATTTTGAAAACACGTTCATCCGTAGCACTTGTGGCATAGGTTACCTCAAGTTCTTTTTCTAGTATGGGTTGTAAATGAATAGAGACACCTACTTGTGTGAAAAAACACCAGTTTTTGTTAATTGGTAAGCGACCAACCATCTTGAAGGGAATAGAGAAAAAAGGCATCCAGTCTTTATTGCGAAACTGAAAACTGCTAGTTGGTAGATCTAAGTCTTTAAATTTATATTGAAATCCTGTCAATCCTATTCCTAAACCCGATTCTATGGTATAATAAGAGTTAATATCAAAAATATAATGTAGATTTATTTTTGTACCCACACTTATTGGCGTACTTAGATTTAACTCACCTTTTGTAGTAGTTGTTTTTGCTTGTTGG
>JAKVCT010000180.1 GCA_022448995.1 Saprospiraceae bacterium | reverse complement strand
CAGCGCAAACCTCGAAGAGCTCAACGCAGTTAAAAGGCTGATTAAATTTACTTCGTAGAGCCCTTCGGGGTTAAATATAAATTAATTGTGGCTATCTACTTAAGTAAAGTAGCACTTAACTATTTTATGTCAAGATTTTTTGATTGAAACTGATACATTTCCACATTTGCTAATTCTACATCATAAATCAACAAACCCTGTTGCTGACTATTCAATTGTCCCAAGAGTTTTCCATATTTATCCCAAACTGCACTTTGCCCAACACTCATAAAATTATCACAAAAACCAAGACTATTAGTTAAGAGAATAGGTGTATTAAATTCTTGGGCAATTTTGGGGAAATATTCATAAGCTTTTTCAAGCCCAGTTTGAGGTTTAGCCACACTAGCGATGTAGAGTTTTGCACCATTTTGATGAGCATGGATAAAATGCTCTTTTTGTAAGCTTTCATAACAAATTGCAAAAGCAATTTTGTGTTGACCAATGGTCAAGTAAACTTGTTCTGTTCCCGATACAAAATAAGGCAGTTCATCTACATGTAGCAACTGTTTAGAATAAACTATTCGCTCTTGTTGTGGTTGAAAAATGAGTAGACTAATTTTGGGGTTTGAATCAGAAGGCGTAGGCATTCCTATGCCAATACTAATCTGATTTTTATCGGCAAGTTTTTGGAAAGGATCCAAGATCGAATCCTTGATAGAAATCGCCAATTCTTTAGCCAAATCAGGCTCATAATTCGTGATAGATAGCTCAGGGAATACAATCAAATCAGCACTCAACGAAATGCTGTATTCAATCATTTTTAAATGATTTTGAATATTTTTTTCAATATTTCCTTTTTCAGATTGTGTTTGTGCGATACAAATTTTCATTTTTTGGTCAACTTCTTTAACTTCTATTCTACTTTCTATAGTCCACGAAGGTTTTGTAAATAATTGAATAAATTATTTGCAAATAAAGCTTTTTAACTTTTATCTGCGTTGAGCCCTTCGGGGTTTATAAAAAAGTACAAAAAGTCAAGGACTATTGCTACTTTATTGGAGTAAATAAAACTTATTTTATACATTTAGGCTACCAAAAGTCCATGTATTATCTGTACAGACTTGATAGCTTATGTATAATTCTTAAAAATTAAATATACAAAATGCTTTTAGGCATCGTCAAATTCTTGGGTAAGATCACCCGTGTACTTATCAAAATATCTATCTACCTAGTGATTTTTGTACTACTACTCCTTGTTTTTTTGGAATGGTGGTTTCATATAGATCCACCAAGAGTAGAGAACAAATCTGCTTTGAAATGGTCAAAACAGGTAGTTGGGCCTAATTTCTATAAGGTCAAAAATAACTGGTTGCGTAAGAACGAACAGGGTTTGTGGGAATTGTACGCAGAAGGCAAACCCTTTGAGCGTGGAGCGGCTATTGGGAATCTAGGAGAGGAGTTATTGGATGAACAAGAAGTATATTTTACGGCACAGATGGATGAGTTTGTTCCATCCAAAGCCTATATGCACTTTTTGAAATATGGAGTGGCATTATTCAACCGCAATTTGCCAGATCATATTACCAAAGAATACCAAGAAGAAATTTATGGGGTTTCTCAATTCGCACCAGCAGGTTATGAATACATTGGTGAAAACTATGAACGCATTCTTAATTATCATGCAGCACACGATATCGGACATGCACTGAATGAATATGCTTTGGTGGGTTGTACCTCTTTTTCTACTTGGGGTGGAAGAAGCCAAGACAGTACTTTACTACTTGGTCGAAACTTTGATTTTTATGTAGGCGATGGTTTTGCTAAGAATAAGGTAGTTGCTTTTATTAATCCTGATGATGGGTACAAATTTATGTCGGTTGCTTGGGCTGGTATGTGTGGGGTAACTTCTGGAATGAACGAGAAAGGTTTAACGGTAACTTTGAATGCTGCTAAATCAACTTTACCAACTGGTTCTAAAACGCCAATTGCTTTAGTCGCGCGTGAAATTTTACAGTATGCTAAGAATATAGACGAGGCTTATGAAATTGCGAAAAGCAGAGAAACCTTTGTTGCAGAGTCGATTATGATTGGATCAGCAGCAGATGGACGTACAGCAATTATTGAGAAATCGGTAGATAAGACCATTTTGTATGATCCAAATAAGGACGATCATATTATCTGTTCTAACCATTATCAAGACAAAGCTTTCGCTAATGATGAAGCCAATAATGATTGGAAAAAAATGAGTTCTACTGTAGCACGTTATGAACGTGTACAAGAACTTTTGGGCAGATATCAGTCACTCACTCCTGATACAATTGCTATGATTTTGCGGGATCGCAAAGGAAAAGGAGATACTGAACTAGGTTTGGGGAATGAGAAAGCCCTGAATCAACTAATCGCGCATCATTCAGTGATTTTTCAACCCGAAAAGCGTTTGGTTTGGGTCTCTGCGCCACCTTATCAGTTGGGGGCGTATCTTTGTTATGATTTGAATAAAGTTTTTGGGACTTATGCTGCCCTTGGAGCAGACAAAAGTGTAGCAGAGAAAGATTTAGAAATTCCAGCGGATACTTTATTGTATTCTAAAGAGTATAAGAATTTTATAGAATTCAAAAAACAGAAAGTAAAAGCTAAGGTTATTCTAAAAAATCTCAATAGAGGTGTGGCTATTTCTGATACAGAAATAGAACTGGTAAGAGATCGTTTGGTAGAAGCCAATCCAAATTATTTTCACACTTATGAACTAATTGGGAATATCTATGAAGCCAAAGGCGATTGGGCAAAGGCAGTTAATTATTATCGCCAAGCACTGAACAGAGAAACTAATGCTTTATCCGAAACTCAAAAGATTGAAGAAGCAATTGAGTTTTGTCAACAACGTTTATCACCACAATCATCACAGTAGATTATGTCTGTAGATACAAGCTTAGTTTGTTGGTTTTCGTAATTAATTGATAATTAAAGTAATGTGTAAAAATTGTTAGGATTTTGTAAAATCATAATTATCAATTGATAAGAACCACGAAGTGCTCTGCGGAGCTAAAAAATATTTTTTCAATTTTAACTGTGTTGAGCCCTTCGGGGTTGGTGAGAAAATTAAGAAATCAACGAACTATGAATATAAATAAACCAATTTTGAAACGAAAGAGAAGGCGCAGTTCTACTATTACACGAGGAAAGGAATTGTGGCATACGAGTTCTGTGGATGTGCGTTTTAGTGATGTGGATTCGATGCGTGTAATGTGGCATGGTAAGTATATTCAACTCTTGGAAGATGGGCGCGAAGCTTGGGGAAAGCATTATGGCTTGACCTACTTGGATGTACACCAACAGGGATTTTTTATTCCTATAGTGAATGTGAATTGTGATTATAAACAACCCTTGACTTATGGTGACACTGCTATAATAAAAACTTGTTTTGTAGCTCAAACTTCGGCTAAATTATATTTTGAGTACGAAATTTATCGAGCAAAGGATGAGCAACTGGTAGCAAGCGCTAGTACCTTACAGGTATTCATGAATTCCAAACAAGAATTACAAATTGCAACACCAGCTTTTTTTGAAGCTTGGCGAGAAAAATGGGAAATTTAAGCATGCAAGGAAAACAGGTTTATGCAATTGCTGATAATATCATCAATAGTTTAGGCTTTTCTACAACAGAAGTGATACAGCAAATCGAAGCTGAGCAAACGGGAATTTATCAACATGAGATAGAAGCAATTTACCCAACACCATTTTGGGCTTCTTTGGTGAATAATGAGCAATTGCAAACTCAGATAAATAAAGAGTTTGTTGGGCAAAGTGTAGAACATTATTTTACGCGTTTGGAACAGATGTTTCTGTTGTCTATCCAAGATGTATTGAGGCAAACCAACATTGATGTAAAAAGTAAGCGTGTTCTCATCATTATAGCGACTACCAAAGGAAATATTGATCTTCTGGAACAAGCCAATCGAGATACTTGGTATTATGAGAAATTTGCTGAGCGATTGGATATGAGTTATATGGGGGATGTACTTCAAAAATATTTTGGAAATCCTAACCAACCCCTAGTAGTTTGTAATGCTTGTATTTCTGGTGTTTTGGCAATCAATATTGCACAACAACTCTTACAAACAGAGCAGTACGACCATATTATAGTAACAGGAGGTGACTTAGTCTCTGAATTTACACTTTCAGGTTTCTTTGCTTTCAAGGCCGTTTGTGATGGAATTTGTAAACCGTATGATCAAGATCGAACTGGAATCAACTTGGGAGAAGGGGTAGCAACTGTATTGTTAACAACGGATGCTAAGTTAGCACAAAAATATAGCAAAATTCGGATTGGTGGAGGAGGGTCTTCCAATGATGCTAATCATATTTCTGGTCCTTCTCGAACAGGAGATGGCTTGAATATTGCCATACAGAAGGCTTTCAAACAAGCTGCTTGTTCTGCTCAACAGATTGACTATGTTTCTATGCATGGAACAGGAACTTCCTACAATGATGAAATGGAGTCTAAAGCTTTAGGCTTAGCTAATTTGCTAGATAAACCAATGAATAGTCTAAAAGCTTATTTTGGACATACATTAGGAGCAGCAGGATTAATGGAAACAATAGTAGCTATGGCAAGTATGCGCAAAGGTTTGTTATTCAAATCTTTAGGTTATACTAAACATGGTGTTTCTCAACCCATTCAAGTTATTCAAAATACTCAAAAACATAAGATTGATTATTGCCTCAAGACAGCTTCGGGTTTTGGAGGTTGTAATGCTGCATTAGTTTTAGCGAAAATAGAAAGTTAGGATGATGAAATTTACACAATCTTGTCGAATTCACGAAAAGAAGATTTATAGAAATGAAGCTCTTTTTTATTCAGATCAAGCTCTAGACGATAAGACAAACTTCAAAACCTTTATCAAGGGGGCTTACAAGTATTTAGGGCAATCTTATCCTAAGTTTTTTAAGATGGATCGCTTGAGTAAACTTGGTTTTATTGCAGCTAGTGTCTTATTTTCAGATCGGGTTTTATCAGCTTATGCTCCAGAAGAAATTGCTGTGGTAATGGCAAATCGACATTCTACTTTAGTAACTGATACGAAACATTGTGAATCTATCAAAAATAGAGAAGCTTATTTTCCCAGTCCCTCTGTCTTTGTCTATACCTTGCCAAATATCTTAGTAGGTGAAATTTGTATTCGTTATGGGTTCAAAGGTGAAAATGCTTTTTTTATTTCTAATCAATTTGATCAAGATTTCATGTATCAGTATGCTAATTTATTATTCCAGTCAGGAGAGACTAAAGCTTGTCTTGTAGGATGGGTAGATTATAAAGATGAGGCAGATTATAGTGCTATTTTACATCTGTTGGAAACATAGACCAAAAAGTTTTTTGGCTTTCCCATAGCAAATTATAATCTTTGTCTCTACTGTATTGTTTCCTACTAGGAATATTACATCAATAGTGCTGAATATAATTATGCGATCTAATATGAATCCATAGTTGAAACTGAGATTAAGATCAGCTAAGTTAACAAGAATACAATCTCTCAGTACAAAATTTAAATAAACGAAAAATAGAGAATTATGAATCAACTAATAGAACAGTTAAAGGTACAAATCATCCAACAATTGAATCTAGAAGATGTAGAACCACAAGAAATCAATGAAGATGAAGTCTTATTTGGAGGAGATTTAGGTTTAGATTCTATTGATGCATTAGAACTTATTGTTTTATTGGAACGAGAATATGGAATCAAAATCAAGAACCAAGAAGAAGGCAAAGAAGTCTTTGTATCTGTGCGTACTATTGCTGAATTTATAGATCAGAATTCCTAGTTTTTATCCATTACTAAATATAATATTCTCTCCTTTTTATGGTTAAACGTGTATTTGTTACAGGTATAGGTATTATTTCGGCTATTGGTAATAATCTTGCCGAAACAATCACTTATATCAAATCTTCTGCAACAGGAGTTGGGACAACCAAATATTTAGACACTGCACATCGCGAAACTTTCCCTTTGGCAGAGGTAAAACTGACCAATGAGCAATTGCATGAGCGTATCAAAATGCCTAATCCTGAGGTTTATTCAAGAGCAGCTTCATTAGGTTTATTAGCAGCTCGAGAAGCTTTGGCTTCTGCTCAAATTACAGATATTGAAGCGCACCGAACTGGACTGATCTCAGCAACTACGGTTGGTGGAATGGATAGAAGTGAGCCTTTTTATCAAAACTTTGTCAAAAAGAATGAGATGGAAGGTGTAGAAGTATTATTGACACACGAATGTGGTGATAGTACAGAGAAAATAGCTGATGCTTTGGGGATTCATAGTTTTGTGAGTACTATCAGTACAGCTTGTTCTTCTTCTGCCAATTCTGTAATGTTTGGAGCAAGGTTGATTAAACATGGGATTTTGGATCGGGCGGTAGTCGGGGGAACGGACGCCTTAACACGTTTCACGTTAAACGGGTTCAATACTCTAAAAATATTAGATGAAGCATTTTGTCAGCCCTTTGATCAGAACCGAAGGGGATTGAATTTAGGTGAAGGTGCTGCTTTTTTAGTGATAGAATCAGAGGATACTGCTGATAAAGACCGAATTTTAGCAGAGCTTACAGGGTATGCAAATACCAATGACGCTTATCACCAGACAGCTTCTTCTCCAGAAGGTTTAGGTGCTTATTTGGCCATGAAAAATGCTTTAGATCGTGCTCAATTACAACCTTCAGATATTTCCTATATTAATGTACATGGAACAGGTACCCTCAATAATGATTTATCTGAGGGGCGTGCAATGTTGAGACTTTTTGATGGAAATTTACCAATGTTTAGTTCAACCAAAGCGTTTACTGGACATACACTGGGTTCAGCAGGTTCTATTGAGGCAGTCTTAGCTGTTTTGGCTATTCAAAAGGGATGGATTTATCCTAATTTACGATTCAAAAATCCAATTGAGGAATTAGCCATTGTGCCAGTAACAGAGTTAAAACAGGAGTTAGCAATAGAACACGTTTTATCCAACTCCTTTGGTTTTGGAGGGAACAGTAGTTCCTTAGTTTTCTCCAAGTACCACTAAAAATTCACTTATTTATGGAAGTTGTTTAAAATTTTGAGTAATGTTTAAAGCTTATATCAACGGTTTAGCTTGTATTTCTCCACAAAATACTTTGGATCCAACTTATTTTATGGATGAGGTAATATCTTATCAAGATTCTAATATGTGGTGTATTGAACCTAAATACAAGCAGTATATCAATCCTCGGATGGTGCGAAGAATGGGACGAGTGATCCGAATGGGAGTGACTACAGCTAATTTGGCAATGAAGGAAGCAGGATTTGAGAAGGTAGATGCAATCATTACAGGAACGGCTATGGGATGTATAGAAGATACTGAGAAGTTCATTAAGCGGATGATTGAAAGTGATGAGGGGTTATTAACTCCCACGGCTTTTATTCAATCTACACATAATACCATAGGCGGTCAGATCGCATTAGCACACAAGAATACTTCTTATAATATGACTTATGTACATAGAGGTTTGTCTTTTGAATCTGCTTTATTGGATGCATTACTGAAATTTGCAGAAGGTGACGCTAAACAGATCTTATTAGGTAGTACTGATGAGTTGACTAAGAATAATGAGGCGTTTTACAAAGAATTGGGTTGTGCACGGATCGAAAACGTATCTAATTTGGATATGTTCAAGGTAAATAAACAGCATTTGTTGGAGACTTCCACCAAGCTGGAGAAGGGAACTCAGTTTGGTGAAGGTGCTGGATTTTTTGCTTTATCTTCTGAGCGTCAAGAAAATAGTTATGCCTATTTCAGAGGGGTTAATATGATTTATCGTCCAAAGGGACTGAAGCATATTCAAGAAGAAATCCTAAGTTTCTTAAGTAGAATTGATTTATCCTTGGATGAAATTGATTTGGTTCTTTTAGGGAATAATGGAGATCGTCGTTTTGATTATTTTTATCATAATCTAGAACAAAATTTATTTAAGAATACGGGAATTGCTTATTTTAAACATCTCTGTGGAGAATATTCGACAAGCAGTTGTTTTGCAAGTTGGGTTGCGGCTAAAATTCTAAAAAATCAAGCTGTTCCTGAAACAATACTCGCTAGTATAAATGCTCCAAAAAAGCTTAATAATATTTTAATATATAACCAATATCAGGCAACTAATCATGTCGTGATTGCCATGTCAAAATAATAGTGCAGAGTAGTTAGTATAATGGTAAAGGACTAACCACGAAGTGTTCTGTGAAGCTAAAAAGAGCTTTAATCTTACATTTAGAATAAATTTAGACATGTTCTTAGACAGATCTAAAACGATTTTTATGACAGGTTACTGGCATTTCCTAATCAATTCTGTATTTCTACTTTGTTTGGGAGCTTGCATTTATTTCACTGCAGTTTGGTGGATTTACATGATTATTATTTTTATACATGCTTTAATCATGATTTACGGATCTGCTTATGTGGGGTCTCAATTTTATCTAAAAACCTACTTAAAAGGAAAACAAAAAAAAGAGAAAATCATCAGCTTAACTTTTGATGATGGAATAGATCAGGAGATTACGACCAAGGTTCTAGATTTGTTAAAAAAATACAATGCTCCTGCCACCTTTTTTTGTATTGGAAAAAAGTTGGTTCCTGCTACTTACCCCATTTTAAAACAAATGGATCGAGATGGGCATCTTGTTGGAAACCATTCTTTTTCACATTCCAATTTTTTTGATTTCTATTCCTCCGCTCGTGTTCAGAAGGAGTTGGAAGATACTTCCCAGATCATCACAAATGTCTTAAACAAAAAACCGTTATGGTTTCGTCCTCCTTATGGGGTAACAAATCCACAGATTGGGAGAGCAGCGAGACGTTTGGGATATGAGGGAATTGGTTGGTCAATTCGTTCACTAGATACTGTGATCAAAAAAACAGAAGATTTACAAAGGCGAATTCAAAAGAGATTGCACTGTGGTGCAATTGTTTTGTTTCATGATCACCACGAAAAAATCCTAGATATCCTCGAAAATTTCCTAATATATCTTCAAAAAGAGGGATATCAAGTAGTGAGTTTGGAAAAACTACTAAATATCAAAGCCTACCAGTAAGTTATTTCGCGGATTTTGAGTTCTGTTGAACTTTTGGGAGAGTAAAAATGCCTAGTAATTAGTTATGGGGCGTCTTGGGGACAATTTATGATTAAAAATCAGGAATAATAAACATGAAATCTCTCGAAAAAGGAATTTAAATAGGAAGTTGTTTTAAGAATTAGATTTAACGCAGAAATTCAGAGGATTTTTAAACGATTTCTAGGTGAAATCTAGCTTTATGTTTCCTGTAAGATGAAAAACTAGAATATATCTATCAAAAATTATATCCTATACTTAGTTGTTGAAACAAAAAAGTGTAATAAAAAATGCGAATTCGACGCATTGCTGCATTAAATTCGCATTTAGAGTATTTTTGGTAAGAGTTTTAGAACAAAATCACCTTTTGTGGCTATCTATCATACTGATCTAGTTTAAAAATTTCGATAATTTGAATTAATTTCTTTGCATAACGTGGATCTGTAGCGTAACCAGCTGCTTGTAAGCCATACGCCCAGTTCTTGTAGTCCGAACGTTGCAATTCTAGCAAATGTTTGTAACGTTTTCCATTGAGTAACTTGCTATGTTCACGAAATGAGAACCAAGATGTTTCAAATACGCGGAACATATCGTATCTACTATCGTCTGTATAGTTTGCACAGCGACATCCAATACATTTTTTCTTGCATTTTATACCAAAATGGTTGTTATCACGACTAGCAAGCTTACTATCACCCGCATTACTCTCTAACAAACCTTGTGCAAGTGTAATTGCTACAGGAATATTATAAATTTCTGCTTCTTCTTTCGCAGTTTGTAGATATTGCTGGATATAATGTAAGCATTTTTGCTTTTTGAACTCAACAATTGCAGGATCAATTTTATGTTTTTTTGCATAATTTGGGTTCATAACAAAGCCGAGATTAGAAAATTGCTCTGCTTTTGTTTTTTGTGTGGGAGTAAGAGCTGACCCAACCGCTGTTGCGGCATTTGCAAGGTTCAATTCATCAGTAATATTATG
>JAKVCT010000018.1 GCA_022448995.1 Saprospiraceae bacterium | reverse complement strand
GCGCAAAAAGGCTGCTTGAATTTACTTCGTAGAGCCCTTCGGGGTTAAATACAAATTAATTGTGGCTATCTACTTAAGTCGTTAATTACTCAACAAACCAACCGCTCTATTTAGTGACGCTTGAGCGCATACTCTTTATTTGCAATTTGTATCAGCTCTTTTTGGCTAATTGGACGTCTAACTAAAAAGTTGGGACGCTTTTTTCTGTTAATAAAAGTAGTATCCTTTTTACTGTAAAAATCGGAGCTCACTTCATAACTCGTTGGTGTAATGTCATAAATATTTTTGCGTAGGCAATGACATTGAGGATCTTCATAAATAATCGAACTTCCAATAAATTGCGTATTATTTTGGCGTATATAGCGTACCTTTTTATCTGTTTTTATAAAATCATCAAAGTCTAATTTATTACTAAAATTATCATCTAAGATTTCAGTAAGTTTATAAACTTTTGGCGACTTATAGTAAGAGATTTCGAAGGTGTCTCGATCAATTTGATCAATTTTTTTGATCGAAGTGTAGATAGGATCATTTGGTAAGGAGGTCATGAATTCATAACTGTAAATCCAATAACCTTGTTTAGAAATTTCTCCTATGGGCTTGGAGTAGAGCACAACACTGTCTCCATCTGTTACATTCCAGTATTGTAGTTGTCCTGCAGTATCGTAAGAATAGGAGACAAAAGCTCCTTGCATGAGATGGTGCAAACGACAGATATTTTTACCTAAATTTTCATAGTATTCATGTTGCAAGGTCTGATATTCAAGTAGACTTTCTGTAGACTTATTTGCAGTACAACTCAGGAGTACAATAGTACCGAATAGGCTAGGAATTACGAATTTCATGGTAGTGTGGATTTGTGTGACTATGACTAAATTACTTTGTTTTACTTCGTTTCGTAAAAATACAAATGGAATATTATCTATAGATTAATTTGTTCTTAACAAAAGACTAATTATGTTCTGTGCTGTAAATTTACTGGTTATTAATGATTTACACTAGCTTTTACAAAAAAAGCTTACAAGTAATTCACATTACTCATAAGCATAGGGTTTGGGCGTGTTTATAATAAGGGTCTTCAACGTTTTCTAGAGACATTCTCAAATATTCTCTTATTCCATAAAATACTTACTTACTTATATTACAGAGTTCTTAACCTACCAAAATAACATACTCTTATTCTTTAAACATCAAAGAGCTCAGTACAGCTAAAATACTGATTGAACTTACTTTGTAGAGTTCTTTCAAGGCTTGCCATAAATTAATTATGTCCACCCACTTACTTAACTACATTATGAATGTATATAATATAAAAAAAGTGTACCACTTTTATGGTTTAATGAGTATCTGGTTGATTTTCAAGGATAATTGGTTCTGAAAAAGTAGCATTTTAGTTTTATCGTCCTATATGAATACAATAGAGTAATTATATTTTTTGAGAACAATTACTGTAACTTTTTAAAGCTTTACTATTAAGTAGTAAAATCAATCTTTCCAACATTTTTAAAATACTAAAAGATGAACCGACTTATGTTTTTCTTCATGAGCTTATTACTCATGAACTCAGCTTCCTATGCACAAAATCAAATAAATCAACCCAATCCGTACTACAACAGTGCACCATTGATTATCAATACAAATCAACCCACAGAAATCAGTGCCTCACCTTATACAATCAATATCCAGACAAAGGTGCTGTACAATGCTGAACCTGATGGTTATTTGGTAACATACACCAAATCATTTATCAGTCAAACCATACAATCTGTAGAGCGGAAAATGAATGTAGAGACTGATAGCTTAATTCGTGAAGTGCGTTCTTTGAATATTCAAAAGGGGGACATCTTAGTTGATGTAACTGCCTTAGATCCTATATATAGTTTGAATTTAAGAGATGCTGAAACTGTTGATCCGACAGGTTATAAGATTACAGAAAATATAACATTCAATGTAGAGAACATGGATCAAGTCAGACGTTTATCCAAAGCTTGTTTAGAATATAAGTTTCATGATTTACTAAAAATTCAAGCCTATATTGATAATGCCCAACCTATTTTGAATGATTTAGATGCTAAATCTGTAGAATTGTTAAACGCTAAAAAAGAGTTGAGTGAGAATGTGGGATGGAAATTTGATGGAGGAACAGTTAGTTTCAATGAAAAGAAATTAGTTTTTTACCCCAATGATCGTTATTTATTGTCCCTAGCTCAGAATCGTGATGCTCTTTATCAACATCATCTTTCGCAGAATTCTGTTGTTCAATACAACCGACAATTAAAGCATAATAGTCAGTATAATTACAATCATAAAAATGCCGATTTTGTATTTAATGCCAATAGTAATGAACCAGTTGTACAGTTTTATGCGGAGCTAAATTATAGTTATACCAAAAAAGATCCAGAAGAAGAGGCTAGAAAAGCTGCGGCAGAAGAAGAAGAAAAAAATAAGAGTGAATCCAGTAAGGTTTTCTACATGTTAAAGGATGACGGTTCAATCCAAAAAATTGATCTAGATTAAGCAGTTTTTATTAGAAGGTGGTTGGATTAATGAATTCAATCCTTTATTAGCGCAAACATTAACCTTGAAGAAATTAATGTTTGCGCTTCAGATTTTGTAAGTAAGTGAACGTAATTAATTTTATAATAACCCCGAAGGGCTCAACGAAGTGCAACACAAAAAGGCTGATTGAATTTACTTCGTAGAGCCCTTCGGGGTTAAATACAAAGTAATTGTGGCTATCTACTTAGGTATTTACTTGATTAGTTTTTGTGTGTAACTACCTTTCTCATTCTGTATCTTAATCAAATAGATACCCTTGGGTAACATAGTTATATCCAGTTCTAATGTGTGTTCTAATACCTGTTGTTGTATCAATTGACCATTCATCGTCCACAATTCTAACTGGCTCTGCGTTCCTCCATTTTCTAACTGAACATTTACAAAGTTCTGACTAGGATTTGGGAAAATATTCACCTTAAAGGCCTCATTTTGAGTTGTAGAAATAGAAGTAGGTGCACCAACCACAGTAGTACTTGTAGAATCAGGATCAATAGATTGTGCTTGTACTAATGCTTTATTTGTTTTTTCTTGGAGTGTAGCCAAAACATACATTTTACTCACATCCCAGTCTGCATCTACTGTCTGTGTAAAACTATAGCTCAAAGAGTCTCCGACTGTAGTAGGTAGTAAAATACCCATTCCTGTTGTGGAAGTTAATGCTTTCCGAAAAACATCATGATGTGTAGATTCTCCATTAGGAGCATTATAAAATACAATTTCCTCTACCATGGATACGAACAAACTTAAGGTATCTAAATTATGAGTACCAACAGTATAAACCGTTACGGTGGTTTGGATAGAATCCGCACCAAATTTCTCTTGTTCTATTTTAATTTCAGCTGCTGAAGTTTGGTTTTCGTAAGGATCAAACAGGGATGCTGCCCCATAATTAGTATTAGCACTAATTACTTCTCCATTTATGACCAATCTTGGAGTACTTCCATAAATTCCATAATAGTTAGTTCGAGCATCATTTTCACTTACATTATGTTGGTTGAATACACAACTACTATAGGGTGAGCTTGGATGTATACTCAAATGTATAGCATCCGCCTGATTGTTGAGATTACTGTAGAACCCTGGATTGCGGTTGGCACAGATACCACAGCGTGTATTGGTAAAATGTTCTACAATAATTTTTTTGTTAATCTGAGAAAATCCAAATTCTGAGCACAAGCCTAAAATGGCTAATAGGGTGATATAAACTTTGTTATTCATCTATAAAATAATTTTAAAAATGAATGGCAAGTTCAAATTATGGAGAGTATATGGAAATGAAAATGTTATTTATGATTTGTATGTTGATTTCAAAAGAACACATATTTATGGAGTTATGCAATTTTTTATCAAACCTTTAACATTTGATAGACATGCAGTCCTTATAGTATATCTAGTTTTATTACTTAAATGCTTACTTTTGTGTCGAAAATCAAAGAAAACGAATGGGAAAACAACTTAAATTATACGGATTTTTTTTATTGAGTATTTTAGTTTTAGGAGCTTGTGTCAATCCTAGAATGCCTTCGGGCGGAGATCGTGATCAGACAGGTCCTCGCTTAGACTCAATGCGCTATTCTACACCCAACCTAAGCACTAACTTCACAGAAAAGGAAGTTATCTTAACCTTCGATGAGTGGGTAAAGCTCAATAATGCAAACAATGAGATAATCATTTCACCTCCTTTAGAAAATAAGCCCAAGATCAAGGTAAAGTACAAAAGTGTGGTCGTTAAATTTGAGGAAGAGCTCAAGGAAAATACAACCTATGTGATCAATTATGGCAAGTCTATTCAAGATATTACAGAAAATAATTCCATCAAGGATATGAGTTTTGTGTTCTCTACTGGGGCTGCAATTGACTCTTTAGAAACATCTGGGAAAATTATTAATGCATTAGATAATCAACCCAAAAAGGATGTTCTAGTCATGCTTTATGATAACTTAGCAGATTCTACTCCTATAAAGGAACGACCTTATTATTTTGCTAGAACGGATGAGCAAGGTAAATTCAAGATCAAACATATCAAAGCAGACACTTTCCGGATTTTTGCTCTAGAAGACAAGAATAATAACTATAAATATGACCAGGATAGAGAGGAAATTGCTTTCTTAGATTCTTCTTTTATAACTAGTGATTCTGTTCAACCCTACATACAGATGCGCATGTTCAAAGCTGAGGCAGCAGCCAAGATAACAGCAGTGAGAATTGAACATTATGCATGTGCACGAATAAGTTTCAATCAAGTGATGGATACTATTTATTATGAGGTTATGGGTGAAGATACCTGTACTGTTTATACTGAAATGGGAAAAGATTCGATGCGTATTTATCTGAATAATCTAAAGGCAGATTCTATTGCTCAACTAGTACTTTGGGATGATAACGGATTTAGAGATACCCTAGATTTAGATTTTGGCAATAAGACACAAGGATTAAAAGAATTACCTAAATGGTCTATAGTACAAGGAGGGACCGCTACTGGAGGGGGTACTGCTGGACGTGGTCAAAGTGCACCTCCGAAGAAAACAACTTCCAAAAAGTTCTTGGAGCAGCATCCCAAAAAGAACTTAGAAATTAGATTTAATCAGCCTTTTACACAAGTGGATCAATCTAAAATTCAATTAGTAGAGGATTCTAGTAGAAAAGAGGTTCCCATCAATTATGCCCTAAACCCTGAGGGGCAAACAGGCTTAGACATTACCAATCAATTGAAGGAAGGGGATATTTATGAATTAACCGTTTTACCCAATGCAATAACAGGTTTTTATGGGATTTCTAATCCCGATACAATTCGGCAGCAAATAAGGATCAACCGCTTAGATACCTATGGGACTATTATCGCCAAGATTACCAATGCAGATAGTTCTGCTGTATATGTTGCAGAGCTAATGACCGCAGGTAATCAAAAAACAGTGCTCAAAAGTACAGTATTGACCGGACAGTCAGCTTATGAGTTAACTTATCCAAACTACGCAGCTCAGAATTATGTGATTCGACTTATAATTGATGAGAACCAAAATGGTAAATGGGATGTAGGTAATTATCTAAAAGGACAACAACCTGAAGGGATATTTAATAGTAAGGTCATTAAGGTACGCGCAAGCTGGGATAATGAAATGGAAATGGATCTGGCTCCCAAACGCAATAAATAGAAGTGAAATAAAACTGCTATTTTTAGCAAACAATTATCAACAAGTTTTTGTAATTTAATTAATCATTTCTTGTAAATCACAGTAGTTTGTAGGTTTTTAGTCTCACTGAGCATTTTGAGGTTTGACCAAAATTAAAAAATCAATGAACTATCAAAATCAAACTTAGAAGAGTTATGAAAAAAGTTGATGTATTAATTATAGGTTCTGGAGTAGCAGGGTTGACTTTAGCTATTGACTTAGCAACAGAACATCCTGATAAACATATTTGTGTGCTTACCAAAACAACTCGAGAAGAAAGTAATACACGATATGCACAGGGGGGAGTAGCTGCTGTTTGGGATAAGGATAAAGATTCTTTTCAAAAGCATATTGAGGATACATTAGATGCAGGAGATGGATTGTGTGATGAGAAGATCGTAGAGATTGTCGTTACTGAAGGGCCTGATCAAGTACAACGTTTGATAAACTGGGGAGCTCGGTTTGATAAAGAACATAATAATTCAACAGAATATGATCTAGGACGAGAAGGGGGGCACTCTGAAAATAGAATTTTACACTACAAAGATCTAACAGGCTGGGAAATTCAGCGTGCTTTGATTGATAAGGCAGCTGAATATACCAATCTAGAAATTTTGGATTATTATTTTGCTGTAGATCTGATTACTCAACATCATCTAGGATATAATATCACTCGCTTAACGCCAAATATTGAATGCTACGGCGCTTATGTACTCAATACAGAAACTAAAACTATAGAAACATTCTTAGCTAAAGCGACTGTTTTAGCTACTGGTGGTTCTGGGCAGGTCTACAAGGCTACTACCAATCCTAGTATTGCTACAGGAGATGGAATGGCTATGGTTTACCGAGCAAAGGGAAGAATTGAAAATATGGAGTTTGTTCAATTTCATCCAACTTCTTTGTACAATGCCGCAGGTGAGAATCCTGCATTCTTAGTATCTGAAGCAGTACGTGGTTTTGGGGCAATCTTGCGCAGACCTGATGGTGAAGCATTTATGCATAAGTACGATGCCCGAAAGTCTTTAGCTCCGCGGGATATAGTAGCACGTGCTATTGATAATGAAATGAAAATGCTTGGGGCAGAATATATGTGTTTAGATTGTACACATTTAGACAAGGATGGGTTTGTACGACATTTTCCAACTATCTATGAAAAATGTATCTCTAGAGGGATTGATCCTATGAAAGATTATATCCCAGTAGTACCCGCAGCACATTATATCTGTGGTGGAATCAAAACTAATGAGCATGGTGAAACCTCTATTCATCGTTTGTATGCTTGTGGCGAATGCAGCTGTACAGGACTTCATGGTGCTAATCGTCTGGCTTCCAATTCTCTTTTGGAGGGCTTGGTATTTGGACACCGAATTTTTGACGAAATCAGCCAAAAAGTAGCAACGTGGACGTTCAAAGAGAATATTCCTGATTGGAATGCTGAAGGAACAACAGACCCCAAAGAGATGGTCTTGATTACTCAAAGTTTGAAGGAACTCAAAGAGATCATGAGTAGTTATGTAGGGATTGTACGTTCTAGTTTGCGCTTGAAACGAGCTTTTGAACGCTTGCGTATTTTATATGAAGAGACAGAAGAGCTTTATCATACTACTTCTATCTCACCTCAGCTTTGTGAGTTGCGTAACTTGATTACTTGTGCCTACATGATTACACGGTCGGCGGCTACGCGCCGAGAGAGTCGTGGGCTGCATTATACAACTGATTATACAGAGAAACAGCAGTTTATAGAAATGACACTGATTTAATAAAAAATAGATAATAGGCTTAGTGTAAATAAAATAGGGCTGCTTGAATAATCAATTCAAGCAGCCCTTACAGTATTGTTTATAGCTTTTTAAGGAATATTATACTTCAAATCTCTTAAATCATCTGTGTACAAAAATGCAAAATTACTTCTAGTTTCTTTCCAACCTTCAATAGTTTTATGTTTCTCATTCATAACATCTTCCCAAGCTAAACGCATTTGCCGAGCACAGGTGATACCTGCAATTTGACCAATGCCTGTTCCCAAACCAGGAATAGCAACACTTTGAATCACAGAGCTAATTTTTTGATCATTTTCAAATTCACCATACTTTAATAATAGCAAAATAGCACGCATGGCTAAATAAACATTAGGTGTTCGTAGAATGGTCATGGGAAGGCGCATGGTGGGTGCTGAGATAAGGTAGGGGAAATGTTGATGTTCAGTTTCTACAATTTCGGCTTGTCCAACCAATAATTCACCATAATATTTCTTGCGAATTTTGGCTTGAAGCTTTTTTTCGATATGCCAACCTAAGTTTTTGGAGATGGCAAAATCAATTCCTCCATTCATAAAACCAAAGCTATTGGCAGGGCTGACTAAAGCATCACTTGGATAGTCAAAAATAGATCCTTGATGGACAGAAACGTTTTTTACATGGTTAAATACTTTTTTCCAAGCATCCGTTATTTTCGGATTGACATCAATTAATTTTATATGCATATAATGAGTTTTTCTCTTCTATGAGACAGCAGCAAGGCTGTCAGTATCCATAAATAATAAACTCTTGTTTTTAGTTCCCTCTTGATTTTATATAATAATTTCCTTTAATTAGGCTAATGTGTTCACCTCTGTTTATACACAAATTTAATCTATACAGGAAAACAATGAATAAACTATTAACTCTAGCCTTGTGCTTTACATTCATCACCTCCAACGCTCAGAATATTTTGCCAACAGATCAATATTTAGAAGTTAGTCTAGAACTAGAAGAATCTACATTCAGATTAGGAGAACCTAAGTATCTATATTTCTATATTCAGAACCGATCAGACCAGACAATTTATGTAGAAACCGCAGGAAATTATCGCAATCGTTTAGGACGATATGAGGATTATACTGTAAAGGTTTTTGATGAATCTAATCAGCAGCTAAATCCGATAGATATTGGTTTTTCGATGGGCGGGCGAGTCGCAGCAATTGCTATAGATCCACAGAGTAGGCATCGTTTTAAGCTCTTTTTGCCCAATTGGGTGAAACTGGAAAAAGCGGGTCAGTACCGAGTAGAAGTTTCTAGAGCTATACAGACAGGATTTGAGCATTTCTACATGGGAAAAGATGTGAAAACTGCAATGTTGAATAAATCAGCTAGTACAAGTTTTGAGGTTTTGGAATATGATGAACAGCAAATGCTAGATTTAGTCAATCAACTAGGAAAAGAAGCATTGGACGAAACCGCTGAAAATTATGACAATCAGCAGCAAGCTATATTTCTCTTATCTAGAATGGAACATCCTAAATCAGTAGCGTATTTATCCAAAATTACAAGAACTAGCCTAAACAGTGGTTTTTTACAAACAGCCATACAAGGTCTAGGTAATCATTCAAATAATGTAAAAGCTTTCAATGCATTAAAATCTATTTTGGAATTAAAACCAAGTCATTTTGATACGCGTGAAGAAGCTAAAACCGATCCTGAGTTCACCAAGAATGTTCTATATTCTATCCAATTGAGTACAGTGTATATGATTGGGCAACATCAGCACAGAGATGCAGCCAAAGTTTTGCATCAATATCATGAGCATGAATACAGTAGTATCCGATTAGCGATTATGCAGCAGATTTATCAGTTAGATAAGGAATTGGGAAAAGAAATTACAGCGAAAAATCTACAAGATGAAGAGAAAATTGTAAGAGAGGAAGCTCAACGATTGCTAGCCGAACTCAATAAATCTGAATAAAAATTGGCTTTTTAAAATCCAAAAAGGAAACAAGGGCGTATATTATCACATCAACGGTAGTATACGCTTTTTTATAAAACCTAAGTTATCTTATTGAAGTTAGATCCTCTATAATTAAACTAAATAGATAAACTACTAAACCAAAAAAAATGAATAAACTATTGATTTTAGCTTTGAGCTTTGCTGTTATCGGATTCAGTGCATTTACGACTACCAACAATGATGAACCTACACAAGAACAAGGCATACATGATGCTTGGACTAGCTTATTGAATAAACATGTGACGAGTTATGGTGCTGTGGATTATGATGGATTCAAAAAGGATATTAGTAAGTTGAATGCTTATATCGAATCCTTGCAAAGCACACCACCAAGTTCTTCTTGGTCAAAGAATAAGGAAATGGCTTATTGGATCAACCTATACAATGCTTTTACCATCAAGCTACTTGTAGACAATTATCCTGTATCGAGTATCATGGATATTAGCGGTGGAAAGGTTTGGACCACGAAGAAAATTACTGTTGGTGGGAGTTCTTACACCTTGGATCAGATTGAAAAACAAAAGCTTATCAAGCGTTTTAATGAGCCTAGAGTGCATTTTGCAGTGAATTGTGGTGCAAAATCTTGCCCTCCATTGATGAATAAGGCTTGGACAGAAAGTAATATTCAATTGAACTTTGATATCAGAGCAAAGATGTTTATCAACAATAGAAAATATAATGATATTAGTTCCAATCCAGTAAAACTATCTAAGATTTTTGAGTGGTACAAAGCGGATTTTGGGAATAACCTACATACTTATATCAACAAGTATGCACACAATAAGATTAGTACTTCTGCAAAGATTGAATTTAACAACTACGATTGGAAGTTGAATAAGTAAACAATTTTATATCCTTAGTTTGTTGTTTTTGTAATTACTTGATAGTCAAGTGATAAGAAAATGTGTTTTTTGGTTTTTTGACTAAAAATTAAAAAATCAACAAACTATTATTACATGGTAATTCGAATTATGCAAGAGTCTATAAGTATGATTATAGATGCATGGTTATAGAAAATTATTTTGATTTGTATGTTTCATTCTTTTGAAGTCTGAGGAGACTTAAACTCAAAAGATTATATTTTTATCAATTTTTTTTAGAACTTAGAAGACTCCAAAACCAAGATAATTACTCGTAATAAGAAATAAAAACTAACCATAATAATGAACGCTAAACTTGTCAAAAACATAGGCTTAGGCTTGTTCCTAATTGCGCTAGGTATATTCACCACTAGTTTGTTCTTGAGTGAGCACATACTCACCAAGGAACATTTGGAAGGCAAAGATGCGGTTATTATGAAAATGAAGAATAACAAGTATCACGCTGAAGTTTTTCGTGATATTGCGCAAGATTTAGTCGATCAGCCTATCAATACGAATATCGCTTTTATCAGTGAAATCCGTCCTAGATTGACCCAATTGCAAGAAAAATTGAAGCAAAACTGGGATGAGAATAAGGATTCCTTGACTGCTCAAAATGTAGGTGAATGGACATATAAATTAGGCGATTATGACAAGGGAAGATATTTATATGCCTTTTCTAAATACACAGCAGGGGGAACAGTGCCCAACAATGCACTTTTGTTCTTTTTATTGAGCTTTATTTTAGGAAGTATTGGTGCATTATTATATTACTTTCCTGATACTCGATTATTGCCAGGAATCAAGCACAACGGGATTTACCACAGCTCAGCAACCAAAGGTGTTCCTAGATATATACGCTTGATCTTTGTAGCGGGGATCACTGCTGAGATTGCTATTTATGTCCTAGAAAAGGATGCACTTTTGTTAATGTTTTTGGTAGCTGCATTTACAACGATTGTTTCGGTGATTACTTATCAAGAAAATAGTCAAACTTATAAAAATACAAGTTCCAAATGGGGGCAGATTGCTCATATTATTGGAGTTGTTCTTTTTGTTAATCTTCTAGGAGTATTTGGGTGGTTGATTTCGATAATTGTACTAATTGTTATATTCCTAATCCCTAAGCAGCAAGGAAGACAGAATGGTCAAGCACGTTCAGCCTCTCCTGAAAAAGGAGTAGGATGGATTGGGCTAGCAACTGCTCTTTATTTCATTGCTTTTTATGTGTTGTTGTATATGCAACCTGCTTATATCACCAACTGGATTTTGATGGTAGAACCGCTCAAAGAAGCCCTGAATGGTGGCGAAGCAAGCGAATGGTTTTTGTATGGTGTAATGTACTGCTTGATTATGATGGTAACTGCCGTGAGAATGTACATTAAATATAGACACAATAAATATCAGAAAATTAGAACAGCATCGGTTGTCTTTTTTCAAGCCATTTTTGCATTTCTTTTACCCGAAATGTTGGCAAATATGAGTGATCCAGGTTTGTGGGCATCAGATTTGAAAAATGCTTGGCCTCTGAATTATTCTATCGTAGCACATTATGAAATTCCTAAAATGGAAGGTTCTACTTCAGGTGTTATTTTTGGAATTTGGATGATTCTATTATCCTTCATAGTTATTCCAATTTTGACTTATATTTTTGGGAAGCGTTTTTACTGTTCTTGGGTTTGCGGTTGTGGTGGATTAGCGGAAACGTTGGGCGATCCTTATCGCCAATTGTCAGATAAAAGTATTAGAGCTTGGCGCATTGAGCGTTGGGTGATTAACGGAGTGATGATAATGGCTTTTTCTATGACGATTATTATTCTAATCGGATATTACTGGAAGGTTGAAAAAGTCTTTGGTGTTTGGTATAGTAATTTCTTTGATTGGTATAAATTCCTAATCGGGAGTACCATCTTTGCAGGAATTGTGGGAACTGGATTTTATCCAATCATGGGAAATCGTGTTTGGTGTCGTTATGGTTGTCCATTGGCTGGAATGATGGGTTTGGTGCAACGTTTCCAATCTCGTTTTAGAATTACCAGTAATGGCGGACAATGTATCTCTTGTGGAAATTGTTCGACTTATTGTGAAATGGGAATTGATGTGCGTCATTATGCACAGAGAGGTCAAGATATTGTACGTTCTTCTTGTGTGGGCTGTGGGGTTTGTGCGGCAGTTTGTCCAAGAGGTGTATTGCGTCTAGAGAATAGTTCTGAAGGAGTGAATGAGCGCGCTAAGGATTTGCGCGTAATTCATGTACAGGCTGATGATGTGAAAATTCTTTAGTTAGAGTTATAATTTTTAAACAACTTCATAATATAGTTATTAGGGTATAGACCAGTTTTGCACTTTTGCAGAACTGGTTTTTTATTTTAGTTATATCAAATAAGCATGATAATTGAGCATATTTGATGAACAACATTACTCAACCAAAAAACAGGATATAAGATGAAACATACTTTTCCATTCCATTCTTCAAAATTCATTCTGATACTGAGTCTAATTACTTTTTTAGGTGTTAATATAAAAGCTATCAATCCCAATAAGCTATTATCAACTAAAACAGTCCCTAGAATTGAAATTTATGAAGATGCTGAAATCTTAGAGGTAGTCAAATGTGAAAAAGCTAAAGGCTGGGTTGCCAAAATCCGCTTGAGATTATACATGAAAGATTATACAACAGGAAAAGAAACAGATGTAGCACGAAGTATTTATCAGATTGACGCTTGCATAAGTATTGCTTATTTTGAAGAATTAAAAGAAGAGTCTGAGAAGTTAAAAACAGGGAGTATATCTACTGTAGAAGAATATATCAAAAGAGATAAGGAGGAAGCAGAAGATGTGATGCTATTATTGAGAGCAACTCACCGAAAATTAGCAAAGAATAAGACTTATAAACAATACCTAGCAGGGAAAAAGAGCAACTAAACTGAACTTTTTCCTTCAAAAATTGCTTCATTCACATATAACTTCTATATTTGATACCAATGAAAACAAGAAAATTACATAGCAACAACAACATAATTATTATTATTTCTACCCGAATTGCCATTCTGTAGAGGTAATAATTGTATATATATACCATAAAGCTCAAAAGCTCTGACAGATTGGAAAAATTTGTCAGAGCTTTTTTTTATTTTTGCGCTACCTAATTCATTATGGCTTAAAATCTTAGGTGGATTAGTTAGAATTAAACTATGATCGTGATCTTGTAACGTAGTATTTTAATGCTACGCCATTACCACGTCACCAAATATCAAAACAATAATATTGTGGCAAAGAAATTTAAAGAACACAAGACATTAGACTTAGCAGAAGTTGACAAACAGATGTTAGCTTACTGGGAAGCAAATCAGGTTTTTAAGCGAAGTATGGAGGAACGCGAAGGTGCTCCAAGTTTTGTTTTTTTTGAAGGCCCACCATCAGCGAATGGTAAGCCAGGAATCCACCACGTTTTAGCGCGTAGTATCAAGGATACATTTTGTCGTTACCAAACGATGAAAGGTAAATTAGTACGCAGAAAAGCAGGTTGGGACACACACGGTTTACCCATTGAGTTAGCTGTTGAGAAGAAATTAGGAATAACCAAAGAAGATATCGGGAAGAAGATCTCTGTAGATGAATATAATCAAGAATGTCGCAAGACGGTAATGATGTATCAAGATCTATGGAATAATCTGACGACTAAAATGGGATATTGGGTAGATTTGGATGAGCCCTATATCACTTATAATAATAACTATATAGAATCGGTTTGGTGGTTGTTGAATAAGTTGTATAAAGACAATATGTTATACAAAGGCTACACGATCCAGCCATATTCACCAGCAGCAGGAACAGGATTGAGTTCTCATGAATTGAATCAGCCAGGTTGTTATCAAGAGGTGACGGATACAACGGTAACTGCGCAATTCAAAGCTAAAGCGAATGATGTATTACCAGAAGGTGCATTCTTCTTGGCTTGGACAACAACACCTTGGACTTTACCATCTAATACAGCTTTGACAGTAGGAGCTAAGATCACTTATGTTTTGGTTAGAACATTTAATCAATATACAGGCGAACCTATCCAAGTTGTTTTGGCTAAAGATTTGGTGAAAAAGCAATTCACAGGAAAATATAAGCCAGTTAGTGAGGAATTGACTTTTGAGGCTTATGAGCATGGTCAGAAGAAAATCCCTTATCAGGTAGAACAAGAGTTCTTGGGTGCTGATTTGGTTGGAATAAAATATGAGCAGCTATTGCCTTATGCACAACCATACGAAACGCCAGAACAAGCCTTCCGTGTAATCGCGGGTAACTTCGTAACTACCGAAGATGGTACAGGTATCGTACATACTGCGCCTACTTTTGGTGCGGATGATGCTTTTGTAGCGAAAGCTGCGGGTGTGCCACCAATGTTGGTGAAGAATGAAGATGGTGATTTAGTACCTTTGGTTGACCTACAGGGTAAATTCCGTCCAGAAATGGGTGAGTTTGGTGGACGTTATGTGAAGAATGAGTACTATGGTAAGGGCGATGTACCAGAAAAGTCCACCGATGTTGATTTAGCAATTAAGCTGAAGATCGAAAACAAGGCCTTCAAGGTAGAAAAATATAAGCACAACTATCCACACTGTTGGCGTACAGACAAACCAGTCTTGTATTATCCATTAGATTCTTGGTTTGTGCGTGCTACTGCAGCAAAAGAGCGCATGATCGAGCTGAATAAGACGATCAACTGGAAGCCCAGATCAACTGGTGAAGGGCGTTTTGGTGGTTGGTTAGAGAATTTGCAAGATTGGAACTTATCCCGTTCTCGTTTTTGGGGAATTCCACTACCAATCTGGCGTACAGAGGATGGTAAGCAAGAAAAATGTATCGGTTCATTAGCTGATTTACAAGCTGAAATAGACAAAGCGAATGCTGCCTTAGGTTTAGACCAAAAAATGCCTAAAGATTTGCACCGTCCGTACATAGATGATGTGGTTTTGGTGAGTGAAAACGGTGAACGCATGCAGCGTGAGACTGATTTGATCGATGTTTGGTTCGATTCGGGTTCGATGCCTTATGCACAATGGCATTATCCATTCGAAAACAAAGAATTGATCGACAATGCCTTGAATAATGTAGATGGTGAGCGTGCTTATCCTGCAGATTTCATCGCGGAAGGGGTGGATCAGACTAGAGGTTGGTTCTATACCTTGCATGCAATCGGTACCATGTGTTTTGACTCTGTTGCCTACAAAGCTGTTGTGTCTAATGGTCTAGTTTTGGATAAAAATGGAGAGAAAATGTCCAAGAGTAAGGGCAATGCCGTTGATCCATTTGCAACCATCTCTAAATATGGTGCAGATGCAACGCGTTGGTACATGTTGACCAATGCACAGCCTTGGGACAACTTGAAATTTAATGAAGAAGTATTGGATGAAACACGTCGTAAGTTGTTCGGCAAGTTGTTCAATGTCTATAATTTCTTTGCACAATATGCAAACGTGGATGAGTTTGATGGTTATTCTCTAAAAGGGGTGCCTGCTAAAGCAGCCGGGGAGTTTATACCTGTAGAAGATCGTTTGGAGATTGACCGTTGGATCATGTCCAAGTTGAATACATTGGTAAAAGCAGTAGATGCAGATTTCTCTAATTATGAACCAACAAGTGCAGGACGTAAGGTTGCTGAATTTGTAGACAGTCATTTGAGTAATTGGTATGTACGTCTGAATCGTCATCGTTTCTGGAAAGGGGAGCGTGATGCGAATAAGTTAGCTGCTTTCCAAACCTTATACCAATGTTTGGAGACTTTGACTAAATTGATGGCTCCAATCGCGCCATTCTTCTCTGACTTTTTATATCAGAGTTTGAATAATGCAACAGGTATGGAAAAACATGAATCTGTACACTTAGCATTCTTCCCAACTGTGGCGGAAAATGTGATAGATAGTGATTTAGAGCAGCGTGTAGATTATGCACAACGCATCTGTTCATTAGTGCACTCTTTGCGTCGTAGAGATAGTATCCGTGTACGTCAGCCTTTGCAGAAAATCTTACTACCTGTTTTGGATGCGCAATTCCAAAAACAAGTAGAAAGTGTAGAATCCTTGATCTTGAGCGAGGTGAATGTTAAGGAATTAGAATATGTTTTGGATGCTTCTGGTTTATTGAGCAAACAGGCAAAACCTAATTTCAAAACTTTAGGTCGTCGTTTAGGTAAGCATATGAAAGCAGCAAAAGCAGCTATCGAAAATATGTCTCAACAAGAGATCTTACAATTGGAGCGTACCAACGCATTCAAACTAGAAGTAGATGGTGCAACATTTGATCTAACTCAAGAAGATGTAATTATCTCTTCGGATGATATTGAGGGCTGGACTGTCGCTAAGGATCGTGAAATTACCGTAGCTTTGGATGTGAATATCTCTAATGACTTATACCAAGAAGGTTTGGCAAGAGAGTTGGTGAATCGTATCCAAACGATGCGTAAGGATAAAAACTTTGAAATCACAGATCGTATCACTTTGATCGTTGAGAAACAAGCTGTTTTGCAAGATACTGTTCAGCATTTTGGGGACTATATCTGTAAGGAGGTTTTGGCAACCAATTTAGAAGTAGTTGAAGCTTTAGAATTAGGAGAAAAAGTTGAATTGGTGGATGATGTAAGTGTACGGTTAGCTATTGAGAAACAATAGGCTAAATAGTCTGTATTATAAAAAAAATTAAAACTATAGTTTTAGGGGTTGTCTGTAAGGTAAAATTCATTTACTTTATAGACGACCCTTTTTTATAAAAAAGTAGTATATTACTTATTATAGCTAAACTAGTATAAAATGTCACCTTTTGACGAAGGATTAAAATGCTTCGTTTTGGATATTTTTTGGGAGATTCGATAAAATCTATAGCGAAGCCTTTTAATCCTTCGCCACTAGCTTCTTTACTTATGACATTTTATTTAAATTTGGTTACAATCATAAAAACTAGTATTCGTCCTTAATCAAAAAATAATAGTATGAGATTTTTAATATTGAGTGCAGTGTGCATTTTTCTTTCAAGTATGCAATGGAAGGGAGAAACAGGAACTACTGTAGTTATCAAAGGAAAGATACAGTCTTCTAAAGAAGTAGAGAAATTTAATGTAGCAGTTTTATGGTTTGTAGATACACCCAATGGAGACAAGGTTATACAGGGAAGTCTAAGAACAAATCAAAGCAGTACTAAGGATTTCAAACTGAAGGTGAAAAAACCAAGTGATGATGCACTAATGGACATAGGTGGTACCAAATTAGGATTTGGTTTTATTATCGCTTATCGCGATGAGAATAACAACGGAAAAGCAGAAGATAAAGAAGTCATAGGAGCTGTATCTGATCACATGATGGTATATTTGGACGGAGATATTGCAAAAGGATTTGAGCAACTCGGAAAGAAAGAGTATCCTCTTTTAAAACAAGTTAATCAGGGACTAACTTTGACCAAATCACTCAAAGCAAGTGAACATGAATTTGATACTCCTTTTGATGATTTGATTTCGGTAGATGCTAAAGGCGTGAAACTTATTTTAGATTTGGATAAAGTTAAAGTACCTAATATCACCTAAAATAGGTGAATAGATGGAGTAGTTATGTCTAGTATATTTGCTTGTAGAGTATTGAATCTCTTACAGTTTAGTATACAATTTTTTAGGCTTGTTCTCTACAGAGAAACAAGCTTTTTTTTTAAAATATAAACTTGTATATTTGTAGTCATTGTTGAGTAAGTAGATAAAATTACCTAACATAAATTGGGTGTCTTTTTCGAGTCTGCTGCTTTAAAAACCCTCGTTTTAGTCCACTAAAGCTTCGTTTTTAAGTACACTGAGCCTTTCGAAAGGCTACTAAGTTAGATCTTCACACCGTTATAAAAATAATTGTGTTCATCTACTTACTGAGACGAAAAACTTCTCTATTTTCTACCCCCATATAAACACAAAACATTAATTACAGCTTATTCTAAATAAAATGTCACTCTTTTGGACAGAGCTCTTTATCAATAGTTTGTTGACCTAGGATATTTTATAATGATTCAGCTATATCCATAGCTTATAAAAAACATAGAGGCTGCTGTAAGAACTAATACTATTTATATAAATATACACGATCATGAAAATTCTATTATTGGCCATAATAACCATTAGCTTACTGGGGATGAGCTGGATGGAAGAAGAAGAAGAATCCAGAAAATGTCTGACAATTAAGGGGACTTTTGATACAGAAAGAGATATAAAAGATTTAGATATTGGAGTTGTTTGGTTTGTAGACAATTCTAAGGGAGACCATGCAATTTTTGGAACAACATTATCTGGTGTAGATGCTCCTGGTGCATTTACTATTCGGGTAAAACCACCCACAAAAGACCAACAAATATCTGTGGGAAATGTAAGCATAGGCATTGCTTTTCTTGTTGCTTTTGAGGATCTGAATGCAAATGGAGAATTAGATGGGGAACACGAAATTATTGGTGGAGTAGAGGATTATTGTATCACGTATTTAGATGGAGACTTGAATGCTACTCTGGATGCTGCCGGAAAAGATGATATTTATACCTTAAGACAACTGAAACAAGGGCTGCATTTGAGCAAGGCAGTCTCACCAGATGAACACCAGCACCCAACACCTTTTGATGATTTACTACCTGTAAAACGTAGTACTCGAATTGTTTTAAAAATTGCAGATAAGCTCAAGTTTCCTAATTGGACATAAGTAATTGGTCAAATGTTTTTGCATATATTTTCTACTTTGTTTAGTACAATAGTTCGCTTTAGTGGAGAATAGGAATAAGCAAAAAGAAACATCCAACCAAAAATGTATATTCTACCTGAAAATACCTTATCTTTGCGCCAGCTTATGTGGGCAATAACAACCTAAGTACTCTGTCCTCTAAAAGAATATGACATAGAGGTGTTTAAAATATATTCTCATTGCTTTATGGTTCTTATTGCTTGACAATCAAAAATCGATTGGTACAGATTAATTCTGAAATAATCGTTTTATAGCAAACTGATGTATACAGTACTTTGTTAGACCTTATAAGAAGGAAGTTGTTTAAAAATTATCTTCATCGCAGTTAAATCCTCTGAATTTCTGCACTAAATCTAATTCTTAAACAATTTCGAAGTTATCCGATTATATAAAATTAGATAAGGTCCACGTATTTATGTGTTCGCTAGTTATTAAGCAGTTAATAAAATTAAACTATGTGGAAAAATAGTAGACTATTTTGTCCCTAATTTTGTCAAAAAGATAGCGAACTAGTGTTAATAAAAAAAAATCTTAATGAAGGTTACAGACCATTTTAAAAAAGCGAAAGGTGAAACCCTTATTTCCTTTGAGATTTTACCTCCCCTCAAAGGTGGCCGAATTCAGAGTATCTTTGATGTTCTAGATCCCTTGATGGACTTCAATCCTCCATTTGTTGATGTAACATATCACCGAGAGGAGTTTATTTACAAAAAGCGTCCAAGTGGATATTTTGAAAAAGTAGCAGTGCGTAAACGTCCAGGTACTGTAGGGATTTGTGCAGCAATTATGAACCGTTATGGGGTGGATGCAGTTCCTCATTTGATTTGTGGTGGTTTTACAATTGAAGAAACAGAGGATGCACTGATTGACTTAAAATTTTTGGGAATTGATAATGTACTGGTTCTGCGTGGAGATGCACGCAAGTTTGATACAAAGTTTGAGCCAGAACCACAAGGGCATGCTTATGCTTTGGATCTAGTCGAACAGGTACATAATATGAATAATGGGGTTTATTTGGATAGTAATATTACCAATGCAGAGAATTCTAACTTTTGTATTGGAGTTGCAGGTTATCCCGAAAAGCATTTCGAAGCACCTAATTTAAACATGGATTTGTACTACTTGAAGAAGAAGATTGATGCTGGGGCTGATTATATTGTTACACAGATGTTTTTTGATAATAAGAAGTATTTTGAATTCGTCAAAATGTGTAGAGAAGCAGGAATTAATGTACCTATTGTACCGGGGCTCAAGCCTATTACCAAAAAATATCAATTGACTTCTATTCCTAGGTTATTTCACTTAGATTTACCAGAAGATTTGGTCAGTGAGTTTGCCAAGGCAAAAACTACTGATGCACGCAAAGAGATTGGAATCGAATGGTGTGTGCAGCAATCTAAGGAGTTGAAAGAAGCTGGTGTACCTTGTTTACATTATTATACTATGGGCGATGTACAGACGATTAAGAGTATTGTGAAACAAGTATATTAAGTAAGAGGATAAAAAAAGTAATAGCGAGAACACTTGGACTGTTCCTTAGGGTGCTCTGCGAAGCAAATCTCCCTACTGAAATTAGGGTACACCAAGCGTTTAGTGCCATGCAACTAAAGAATTGCCACAGACCCTGAATAACAGAACCGACTATTGAATAAGAAGTTCAATAGTCGGTTTTCCTATTATTGGTGTGCTGATACGCTAAAGTCCTCTCAAACAAAAAGCTTTTGCTCTACCTTTGCTTTCATCGCTTTCCTCTCGTACTAAATGTATTGCTGATTTTGTCTCAAAACAGACAAACGGATTACTCGCATCGGATATTATATTGTATAATATATATTCGGATACTCATTATAAGATGGCTGCTTTTAAGCCTACTTTCCAATAATTCTGTGGAAGTATTACACAGACTGTGATTTTTTTGATACAAAGAACAAAACGTCACAAGCTGTTAATTATAGATTACTAACACGATAAGAGAAAGGGAAAAAGAAGCTTAAAAGTTCCTTGAGTCTAAACTTTATTCCTCAGCTTCTACAGTATCTTGCAAGCGACGAACACGAACACGTTCTATTCGCGTATTAGAGACACGTTCGAATAAAAACTCATAGCCATTATACCTAATTTTTTGTCCCTGTTCAGGAATAGATTCTAAATGGGTAACAATAAAACCCGAGAGGGTTTGATAATCGTCACCTTCAGGAAGATTCAATTGGTAAGTATCGTTGATAAAATCAATCTCTATACGACCAGCAAATATATATTCATCCTGACTTTCCTGCTTATGCAAATTCAAAATCTTATCGTGCTCATCAGAGATTTCTCCAAAGATTTCTTCTAAGATATCTTCTAGAGTAACAATTCCTGCAGTCCCTCCATATTCATCGACTACCCAAGCAATATTTAGCTTTTTCTTGATAAAACGATTCATTAAATCACGAGCATTCGTAAATTCTGAAACTACAGGGATAGGTAATAAAATATCAGTACTCAGTTGTTTAACATGCTGAAAAAGCTGCTGATGATGTACATAACCTAGAATATCATCTACAGATTCGCCACAAACAATAATTCTAGATACTCTAGATTCTATAAAACGTTGGCGCAGCTCTTGGATAGGTATGTCTATAGGAACACGAACAATTTCGTTTCTAGGCACAATACAATCTTTTACCTTTACTTCTCCAATGTACAAAGCATTCTGAAAAAGTGTTTTGTCTAGACCATCTTGCTCACTAGTTTGGATATTATTAATAAAATGTTCTAGATCAATCCGCGAAAAGACCTGTTGGTCAGGTTCGGGCTTAATCTTGAAAATCAATGCCAAGACCGCATAAGAGCTTTGTACCATCACCCAAACAATAGGAGTAAGTAGGAACTTAACAAAAGATAGAGGATAGGCAAAAAGAAATAAAATACCTGTTGGGTTGATCTGGAAGGAAACTTTGGGTAAGAACTCTCCAAAAATCAAGAGAATTATGGTCATTATAACAGTGACAGAAAGCATCAGGGTAACACTATCTTCAAGTATAAACGAAGGTAGTAACTGATGTGTTTTGACAAATTCATCAAATAATTTGGCAAGGATGACCAATACAATATTGTTCCCCACAAGCGTAGTACCCAAGAACTCAGAAGGTCTCTCTTGGAAGCCTGCTAATATACGTCCTCTAGGAGAACCTTTCTTTTTTTGAAGTTCTACTTGCAAGCGATCAGAGGAAATGAAGGCAATCTCAATTCCTGAGAAAAAACCAGATCCTAATAAAAAAATAAGTAAGAAGATTATATCTACCAGCATAACTATTTTGGTGGAATGATTGAAGGGATTACAATAATACAAAAATTCCTTGTATGGAACTTATTCAAAAGTCCATTTTGTTATGTCGCTGTTCATTTTCTTTTCAAGTTGCCCTTTTTTTGAGAGAAAATCAAGCATAGAAAGTTATATTTTTTCAGGTATTAGTTGTTTTTCTGCTGTTTATAAACAGCTTAATGCTAGGAATATTATTAAAAAAATTACGATGAAATATATTGTTTTAGATTTGGAAGCAACCTGTTGGCAAGAAAAAACAGGCAAGCAAAATGAAATTATTGAAATTGGTGCAGTTGCTATTGATGAAGATAGAGAAGTATTGGATGAGTTTAATGCTTTTGTCCGTCCTACGCTGCACCCAACCTTGTCAACCTTCTGCACAGAACTAACGAGTATCCAACAACATGATGTAGATCAGGCAGATACTTTTCCCACAGTTATTACTCAGTTTTGGGATTGGATAGCTACCAAAGATTATTATCTCTGTTCATGGGGACATTATGATCGTATTCAATTTAAGAATGATTGCGAGTTGCATGATTTGGATACCAAATGGCTAGTGCCACATATTAGTTTGAAACATCAATATTCTGAAATTAAATTCACGCGCAAACGCTTCGGTATGAAACGCGCCTTACAAAGAGAAGGTTTTAGTTTGGATGGAACACATCATAGAGGTATCGACGATGCTCGGAATATAAGCAAGCTTTTTTTGATGTATTTTGATTTTTGGATCTATACTTAATTCATATTGCATGAAGAGGTTAGCTCCCTACTTGTGATACTTTGCAAGGAGTTGGTGCTATTTTATTGTTTTTGGATACTAAAATGGTCAAATGCAACTACACTTCCATTATCACCAGAATTAGAAAAACCAATTTTTAGAGATTGTCCAATAAGTTCTGGAAAATCATCTGCTTTGAAAGATAGTGTGATGGGGGTCCAGATCGTAGGCCAATCATTTACCCAATACAATTTACGGATACCCATTAAGTCAAATTCTACAGTAGGATCAGAAATATCAGTTCTGTAGTCATAGCCTAAATAAGCTTGGCCATCTTCTTCCCAAATATGTGGATGTCCAGGTACCAAGTGGTTTGCATCATTCCCCAACAAAAACGAGCCTCCATAAGAACCTAAATCCTTATAATAAATTGTCAACTGCTTTCCATTCTTATCCAGATAAGGACCTTTTGGATTATCTGATCGTCCCATTCTGATTGTATAATTATTTCCTAGGTTACCATAAGAACCCAAGGCATAATAATATTCCTCATGCTGATAAACACAAGCACCTTCCATATATCCATAAGACCAGCCATCTCCCTCATCTGCCCAATTATTAGGAGTATTCGCATCTCCTCCTTGATCACTAGATGCAAAAGACATAATTTGGGTATGAGTACCAGCAACATGTGTGTCAAATTCTGTATCTGTTGGATTGCCTATCAATTTACCAGTATTAGGATCTAGCTCTGAAATCCAAATAGTATGACCACCCCAAACTATCCATAAACGACCTGTGCTAAGGTCATAAAAAGGCTGAGGATCAATTACCCATGGTGTTTCATCTCCTTCATGGGATAAGAAGACCTCGCGACTTGACCAATTAAAGACAAAATTAGGAGCACTTCCAGAGGTGGTAATAAAATCTAAAGAGGAAGCAATTGGGCTTGTCCCCTCAGTGTAATCACAAGCATACAGTATATTGAGCGTATTGGAACCCATATATGGAGCAGGACCTAATCCATCATAGTCAGGACTAATCAGACCCTGGTAAGTCCAGTTATCTAAAATCGGATCTGCAGAGCTTGCCTGATAAAATATAGCATTAGTTACTTGCATTCTATAATCCTGATCAACCCACACATTAGCACCATCGTCATTGGATTGAGTAGCAGCATCACCTGTTAATCCTCGAGGACTGACTTGAGTAGCAGTTTCTATAATTGTACCTTCTTCTGTGTAAAGGCGTACAGAAGCAACGGCTTTTGCCACATTAACATCTACCAGGTTGCCCACACTCAGTTGTTGTGTATGGTTGTCCGTATATATACTCCTAGACCATAGTTTTAGTGTATATGTTTTTCCTTCTGTAATTATAAATGCTGTTGTCTTTGTAGTCTCTGTTGCACCACTTTCGGATATAGCATAATGATCACCATCAACAGCAGCATAATAAGGAGAACTGCGAATAATAGCATGTTGCCAGTCAACAATACTACTTTCGAAACTCAAATTATTATTATTTCCTGTAGCTTCTATTATCTCATCTTTACATGAGGGGAATGTCAGTATCAAAATTGCAGATAAGACACTGCCAAATGTTTTAATTTGTTGACTCATGACTACTAATTTAGGTGAAGAATTAGATGGAGCGTGTGTACAAAAACATAAGTTTATCCAGCTATTTATGTTAAGCAAGAGAACTGGATTATTACCTAGTAGTTTGTGAAGCTGTATGATTGTTAAATTAATCTGCCTGAAAATCAAAAGATCAACGAACTCTCAATATTGTATATTAACTTTATTACTTAATTTAAGCGTTTTACGGTGTAGATACAAGGAAGATATTATTACATACCTTTCTTTTTTGATAAAAAGGTGTTATAATCGTGAGTTTTATGCAACCAATTGATATTGATTAACGATTATATATAGTGGTGGTAATAATCATTTATACTATTTTCATTTGTCGATGATATACTTTACCCCATAATTAGATCCTAATTCTTATCTCGTCCCTTAAGTTGATGCCCACTAGATTTTTTGTTTTAAAATAGAAAATCTCTTATTCGTATATTCATATAGATGTACTATCTTTAGTGTTTTGAATACAAGTTCAAAACAGAATCTTCTAATCCATTTATTTTTAGCTATTTTTGTAATCTATGGTGTGAACCTTTACTCAATTTTATCAACCAAATTCTAGAAATTTGGCAAATTGTCTCTTCAAATCTCACAATTCATTTTTGTTATTTATCCATAACTGTTTTATGGTCAGTGTATCGAACCGTCGTATCGATTTTTGCGTACTTAATGTAAATGACAGAATGAAGGTATAGAATAGATTTTTTGTGGATAATAATATTTTTTAATTCAAAATTAAGTTTTGAGAGTAATGCAAATAAAAATCTTCTTAGCGCTTGCTGCCTTGTTGTTCAGCCTTGATACTTATGCGCAAAAATATAGCAATGAGTTTTTATCTATTGGAGTAGATGCTAGAGCGCACGGTATGGGTAAATCCGTTGTTGCAAGTATTAATGATGTAACGGCGGGATATTTAAATCCAGCTGGATTGGCAAGAATGGATACCAATAACGTAGATTTACAGTTGGCATTGATGCATGCTGAATGGTTTGGTGGAATTGGTAAATACGATTATGCTGCTTTTGCAATGCCACTACCCAATCAAAAACGATATTTAGGGTTTTCATTTATCCGATTTGGTGTCGATGGTATTCCGAATACTTTGTCTCTGTACGAGGCTGATGGTACAGTCAACTATGAGAATGTGACAAAGTTTACAGCAGCGGATTATGCGTTTATGTTACATTACGCTCAAGAGATTGGTAAAACAGGATTAGCTATAGGAGTGACCCCTAAGGTTGTTCACCGAAAGGTGGGACCTTTTGCTAGCTCATGGGGTTTTGGGGTTGATTTAGGAGTACAATATAAGTTGAAAAAAGACTGGAATTTTGGTTTGATGCTTAGAGATATTACAACGACTTTCAATGCTTGGAAGTTTAATTTTTCTGATGCAGAGAAACAGGTTCTTGGAATTACAGGTAATGATATTCCTATTCAAACCTTAGAAATTACACGTCCTCAGTTGATTTTGGGAGCTGCTTATGCCAAGCAATTTCAATTAGGTAAGCGTAAAGAAGGTAAAAAAGATAAATATTTTGGCTTATTAGCAGAAATTGATTTTACCATGACAACAGATGGTCGAAGAAATATGCTTATTAGTGGAAACCCGATTAGTATGGATCCTTCTGTGGGCTTGGAATTGAACTATAATACATTGATTTATCTGAGAACAGGAATCAATAATTTTCAGCAATTTACTGATATTCAAAATAATAAGAAATGGGCGGTTCAGCCGAACTTTGGTGTAGGTTTTCGTATTTTTAAGTTTCGGATAGATTATGCAATTACTAATTTAGGTGGAAACTCTGGAGTCTTATATTCACATTTAGTATCTGCCAAGTTGGATATTAATTACGATTTTATCAAGAAGAATATAGATAAAGCACAGTAAGTAATGAATTCTACCTTTTTAGACAGCTTTAAGCTAATACTCTATCAAGGAAGTGTTGGAGATTTAGATTACAGAGTGTTTAGTACAACTTTGATATGAAAACTAACATTTCATAGTAATAATTTTTACAAAGAATTAGACAAGTTCTAAACCCCCAAAAGTATAACTTACTTGAATAAGCTTTAAGTAGTTTAGAAAACATTCTCTAAGAAGCCTATCCCCAAATCTCTGAGTTATCATTGCGGGTCATTTGTTGGTTTTTTTGATAAAAATTCGCAAAAAAGACCGATAAATAGATGAACATACTCAATTAGATAAACATTAGGTTGCTCATAATCAAAATAAAGCACCTAACAACCAGTAAGTCGCCATGAAGAATTTACCACATTTATTCATTCTCTATTTCTTGGGTATTTGTTTTATGGGGAATGCCCAAAACCATGATGGTCGTTATGGTAATGAATGGATCAATTATAATCAGCAATATTTTAAGGCTTCTATCGCACAAGACGGCTTTTATAGGATTACAAAACAAGTATTGGATAATGCAGGTATCCCAACCAATAGTGTTAATCCAAGCAATTTTCAGGTATTTGCATTAGGTAATGAAATCCCAATTTATGTGAAGAGTAATAATGGAGTAGTAGAATACATCGAGTTTTATGCTACCAAACATCATGGGGAATTAGATGAAGGATTGTACTATGACGCTTCACATCATTTCAATAAAGAATACAGTGTGATCAACGACACCTTAGGGTATTATGTTACTTGGGGAAATGCAGCGAGTACAGAACAGTATACAGAGCATTCTCCTGATTTTACACCACCTTTGCCTGCTGCAGAATCTTATGTCTGGTCAACTTCAAAAACGGTGTTTAATAGTACCTGGAATAAGGGTAAACTTTATCAAGTGGCTGCCGAAAAATTGAGTAAGTCAACTTTTGATTATGGTGAGGGGTTTGGCAGCATTGGGTCTAGTGTGCATAATATTAACGTAAATACACCTAACGTTTACACTGCTGGTCCTAACTCAAAGGTTCGTGTCCAAGTCTATGCTCATAGTACCAACTTAGTTCAGAGCACACAGCACGATGTATTAATGACCGTTAATGGTACAACTATCCTATCTCAGACCTTCTCTGGTTCTAATCGAGTCGATCAGTATGCTTCAACCGTAGCAAGTAACCAACTAACAACTTCGAGCTTAGTACGTTTGCAAAATACGTTTCCTGATAGTCGATTTTATGTAGCACATGCAGAAATAGAGTATCCAAGGACATTAGATTTAGGTGGTGAAGCAAGCCTACGTTTTAAAATGGAAGCTAGTGTTGTGGGTGTTGGGAGACAAATATTAGAGTTTACGAATATTAATTCAGGAAACGCTAATGCACAGAACTTACTAGTTTATGACCTAACAAATAAGGTTCGTTCTGTTTGTCTATGGGATCCTGTCAACAATAAGGCAACTGTTTCTTTGCCACCATCAAGTACTGAACGAGAGTTACTGTTCATTAACTTGGGCGCAACTGGTAGTTATTCAGATATTGGAATCCTGAATTCTATCAACACTAGTTTGGTGAACTATGGTAATTTTGTAGATAAGGATTATATTATCATTACACATCCTTCCCTAGAGGCTAAAGCGAATGAGTATGCTATCTATCGACAGTTTTTAAGCCCAACAAATAGTGGATATGATCCAATTGTTGTGAATGTCGAAGATTTATACAATCAGTTTGCTTATGGGGTTCGTTATCATCCTCTAGCAATTCGGAACTTTGCAGCTTATATCAAGTCTACATGGACCAATCCTGAATATCTTTTTATTATAGGTAAAGGCAGACAATATGTTAACACACGGATTTCCAAACCAGATAGTTTATTAGTACCTACGTTTGGGTTTCCTGAATCTGATATGCTTTTGGTTGCACCGATTAACTCTAGAACTCCTATGATACCTGTGGGACGTCTATCCGCTACTACTCCCAATCAAGTAGATATCTATTTAAATAAAATTAAAGATCATGAGACACAGGTAGCAGATGTTTCTCAACAGAATTTTCAGGGTAAGATATGGACCAAGAATATCCTACACTTGGGTGGAGGATCCACTGTCAATGAACAGTTTGATATTCAAAGCTACCTGAACAATATGAAAACGATCGCAGAAGGGGTTTCTTATGGAGCGAATGTGGAATCATTTTTTAAGACGACCTCTGCACCAATCCAGACGGCTCAATCTTATTTCTTGGATTCCTTGATCAATAGTGGAGTATCTCTTATCACTTTCTTTGGGCATTCTTCTGCCAACTCTTTTGATTTTAATTTGGATTATCCCGAAAACTATAATAATTATCAGAAATATCCCATGATTATGGCACTAGGTTGTTATGGGGGGACCATGTTTACTTCTGGTCGAGGGTTGAGTGAGCGATTCGTTCTTGAGCCTGATGCTGGTGCTAGTGTCTTTTTTGCATCAGTTGGTGCTGCATCCTTATCGTCGTTAGGGGAATTTGCAAATACTTATTATACACATATGGGAGGAAATTATTATGGTGAAGGGGCAGGAAAGATAGCTCAACAAACTATTGCTACCATGGAGCAAGGTAGTTTTGGGTTTTTACAAGAAATGGTATGCGGTTATATGGCTTATCATGGTGATCCTGCTTTCAACCTGAATATGTATGAGTATCCTGATTATTATACAGATCAACAGCTAATCAGTCATTCTCCTTCTTTAGTAACAACCAAGGAAGAAACCTTTGAACTAAATATTAATACTTATAATTTGGGTAGAGCAATGCCACAGGGAACGACCTTTTTTGTAGACATTGAGCGAACTTATCCCAATGGTGATGTAGAGTTTGTTACTAAAGCACAAGTTGTTGCTCCTTACTACAATAGTATCTATACATTACAAATCCCAGTGAATGGAGGAGATCCCAAGACATTAGGACTGAATAAATTTAGGATAAAAATTGATGCAGATGATGAGCTTGATGAGCGTCCTAATCCTCAAGCAGAGGATAATAATTATGTCTACGAATATGATATTTATATATTGAGTGATGCAATTACACCAGTTTTTCCTTATGAGTTTGCCATTGTTCCAGATCAAAATATTACCCTCAAGGCTTCTACAGGTTTAGCTTTTTCGGCATCTGCAGGGTATATTATTCAGATTGATACAACAGAGTATTTCGATAGTCCAATAAAACAAGAAACGGTGGTGACTCAGATAGGTGGGGTTGTAGAATGGACGCCTAATCTGTCTTATGAAGAGGAGAGGGTCTACTATTGGAGAGTTAGTCCTGATACGATAGGTACTAGCAATGCTGCTCAATGGGCCTATAGTTCATTTATTTATATGAATGGAAGCTACCCTGGATGGAATCAATCGCACTTCTTTCAATATAAGAAAGATGATTTCCAGAATTTAGTTTTACCAGAGGGATTGCGAGAGTTTGACTATATCTCAAGTTTTCAAGAACTAGAGTTACAGAATGGGTTTACTCCTACAGTACTCAATGAGTTTGATGTAAAAACCTCTCTCAATGGTAGTTTAGTAGAAAAATGTAGGTGTGCAAATCAAAGGGGAGTTTATGTACAGGTTTTGGATGAGGATGACTTAGATGTTTGGTTTATGCCACCAAATAGCAGCCAATATGGGGCTATTAATTGTGATGCAGCACCACGCAACAACTTTATGTATCTTTTCCAAACAAATACGATTAACGCTGCTCAAAATAGTGCTACTCAAGATGATTTAGTTACTTTTTTGAGTGATACGATTCCAGACGGGGCTTATGTCTTAATTTTTACATTGAATGATGCTGGAGCAGATGCTTGGAATACTAATCTTGTTAATCATTTAACTTCAATAGGAGTAGATCCAGTAGACTTAAATACTTTGACGAGTACTTCTGGGGGGCTACCTTTTGGTTTTTTCTATAAAAAAGGCCATCCTACTTACCCTCATATTGTTACTGAATTGGCGCCTTCTGCCAACGATATTATTAGTCTATCTGGGATTATAGAAGGAAACTGGGTAGATGGTCGTTTGTCTTCAACTTTGATAGGACCTGCTACCAATTGGCAAGAATTGCACTGGCAAACCAGTAACTCAGATGGGTTGCTGACAGATTACACACATGTAGATGTTTATGGTATAACATCATCTGGAACAGAACAAGTCTTGATACAAAACCTAACTAACTTAGACACAAACTTAACATTTATCAATGCTACTCTATATCCGTACCTAAGATTAGAATGGTTCTCTGAAGATGCTACACATCAGTCACCTCCACAGTTGGATTATTGGAGAATTATTGCAGATATGGCACCTGAGGCGGCAATCCGACCAGACTTACATTTAGTTGCAAATTATGATACAGTAGAACGTGGTGAGCCTTTTTTCTTTGAAGTAGCTATGGAAAATCTAACGGGTATTGATATGGATAGTATGTTAATTAAGTTTCAAGTCGTTGGGGATTCCAATGCAGTGTACAAACGAATTGCACCACTTACAGCAGAAGATACTCTTCAAACCTATATTTCTATTAATACTGAAAATCTGTATGGTGCACAAGAGTTACTCGTTGACATCAATCCTAATTTTGATCAAATAGAACAATACCGGTTCAATAATATTGGTTTATATTCTTTCTTTGTACAAGCTGATAATCGAAACCCTGTTTTAGATGTAACTTTTGATGGTGTGCGAATTATGGATGGTGATCTTATTTCGGGAAAACCTGAAATCATGATTAGTCTGGATGATGATAATCGTTATTTAGCTTTGAATGATTTGGATGACTTTACAGCTGTTCTATTTCATCGAAGCTTTGTTAATGGACAGTTAGATCTTAAAGAAATAGAAGTGTTTGAGTTTGTTCCTGCAGATCCTGCAAAGTTACGTAGCGAAAACAAAGCTATGATTCTAGCAACTCCTGATCTACCTTTTGATGGAACCTATACTTTATACGTTTCTGCAAAGGATCGATCTAATAATAATTCAGGGGATTTAACCTACAGTATTAATTTTGAGGTGATTAATAAACCTTCTGTGTCTAATGTCTTAAACTATCCTAACCCATTTACAACTTCTACACAATTTGTATTTACCCTGACAGGTAGAGAACTACCTGATGAAATGAAGATTCAGATCTTTACCGTAAGCGGTCGATTAGTTCGAGAAATTGGTATGGATGAGTTAGGTGAATTACACATTGGTACCAATAGAACTGAATTTGCTTGGGATGGAACGGATATGTATGGAGATCGTCTAGCAAATGGTGTATATCTATACCGAGTGATCACTGTAAAAGAAGGAGAGGAGTATGAACAATTTAATAATAGCCAGATTGATCATATGTTCCGACAAGGTTTTGGTAAAATGTATTTGATGCGTTAAACTCCATAGAAATTTTATGGAATCTAAAACGAGTTATTGTCTTGTGGATGATAACTCGTTTTTTCATGTATAGTGAGTAATAGTTTGATCAAGAATAATTCGCAAGCCAAAAATTAAAATTAAGTTCTTCTGTTATTTTTTATACAAAAAAGAATCATATTTGGTTAAAATATGAAAATCAATAGATTTTTTCTTTCAAAAAATACTGAAAAATAGAAAAGCTTGTTAATTTGAAAGGAAAGTATTACTTTTGTTTGCAATAAAGCCAAGAATCACGAATAATTTCAATTAAATTCATAAAAAGACAAAATTAATGGAAAGCATAGAAACCGAAAAGCAAAATGCTTTAAGAGGTGGACAGTTCCTAGTGGAGGATGCTGCATACGAGTCAATGTTTATTTTAGAGGATTTCTCAGAAGATGATATTATGGTAATTGATACCGTAAAAGAATTCATCAACAAAAGAGTAGTACCTCTCTCTCCAAAAATCGAAAAATTAGATATTGAGCTTACCAAAACTCTGTTGAAAGAAGCTGGTGACTTGGGAATCCTAGGAACTTCTTTCCCTGAAGAATATGGTGGATACATGCAATCTTTTTCTGTAAACTTAGCTGTTACTGAAGCATTTGCTCCATCGCGTTCTTTTTCCCTATCTTATGGTGCACATGTAGGAATTGGAATGTTACCGATCTTATACTTTGGGACAGAAGCCCAAAAACAAAAATATCTACCTAAATTAGTCGCAGGAGATAAATTTGCTGCATATTGTCTGACCGAACCAGGTTCTGGATCAGATGCTTTAGCTGCCAAGTCTAAAGCGGTATTATCTCAAGATGGTACTCACTATGTATTGAACGGTCAGAAAATGTGGATTACTAATGCAGGATTTGCAGATGTATTTGTGGTATTTGCCAAGATAGATGGTGAGAAATTTACAGGTTTTATCGTTGAGAGGGACTGGGAAGGTGTGAGTATAGCTGCAGAAGAAGATAAGTTGGGAATCAAGGGATCTTCAACCCGCCAAGTATTCTTTGAGAATGTCAAAGTCCCAACAGAGAATATCTTGGGTGAAATTGGAAAAGGACACAGAATTGCTTTCAATATTCTCAACATAGGACGTATCAAATTAGCAGCTGGTGTACTAGGAGGGAGCAAAGTGATCTCTACATTGGCTATTAATTATGCCAATGAGCGCAAGCAGTTTAACGTTAATATTGGATCTTTTGGTGCTATTCAGCATAAATTAGCAGAGCAGGCAACACGTATTTATGCCACAGAATCAGCTATGCAACGTGCAGGTCGAGCTATTGATCATGAGGAAGCAAAATTAAAAGCTGAAGGAAAATCACTAGGAGAAGCATTGCTAGGAGCAGCAGAAGAATATGCAATTGAGTGTGCAATCTTGAAGGTACGTGGATCTGAATGCTTAGATTATGCGGCAGACGAAGGACTACAAATTTATGGGGGAATGGGCTATTCTGAGGAAGCACCAATGGCAGGAGCTTACAGAGATGCACGAATCAACCGAATATTTGAAGGTACCAACGAAATCAATCGAATGTTAACGGTTGATATGTTATTGAAGCGTGCTATGCGTGGTTCTGTAGATCTGATGGGACCAGCAATGGCCGTTCAGAAAGAATTAATGGGACCTCCTTCATTTGGATCTAAGACCAAACCTGAGGGCTTGTTTGGAGAGCAGTTGGCGTACATCAAGAACATGAAAAAATTATTCTTGGCAGTAGCTGGAGCAACAGTTCAAGAATTGATGCAGAAATTACAGACTGAGCAAGAAATCTTGATGAATATGGCAGATATTATGTCTGAAATTTATTTATCTGAGTCTACTGTATTGCGTACACAAAAACTAATTGCAACTAGAGGGGAAGAGAAAATGAAAGGTCAAATTGCAATGACAAAATTATATGTTAATGACGCAATTGAACGTGCTGCTGTACATGCCAAAAATGTAGTAGCTTCTTGGGCTACTGGTGATATGAAACGTATGTTATTAATGGCAGTAAAACGTTTGACTAAGCACGACTTTGAAAATACAAAAGAGTTGCGTCGCGAAATCGCGGGAATGCTCTTGGAAGCAAATAAATACTGTTTCTAAAAACAAATTTTACATTTGCTTGTTTCATATTTCAAGGCTAGCAATTTTGTAAAAAGTAAGACCAATGAGTTATTTTCTTATCTTGTGATAAGGGATAACTCATTTTTTATTTGGCGCAAAGCTGAAATCCAAAGAATTTAATGGAGCTGACACTTGCGCTTTAGATGGATGTACCTCGTATTTAAAGCGAAGGCCTTTAATTGCGTTGAGCCCTTCGGGGTTAGCCCTTCGTTAAAAAGATGATAATTTATTTACACTCACCTCTTCTAAGATGACTCCAAAAAAAGAATCTTTTTCTCACGTTTCTAAAGGAAAACTATCTGAGTTTCCACACAAACGCTCTTTCAAACGCTTCAAGCGCAAGATTTGGACAGTTAGTGAATATATAGAAGGTATTCAGAAACAAAATCGAGTAGCTTTGGGAAAGGCAATTACTTTGATCGAGAGCAAACGTCCGGATCATCAACAATTGGGGCAGGAGATTATTGAAAAATGTTTACCACTATCAGGGCATTCGATCCGGGTGGGAATTACTGGGACACCAGGAGTTGGAAAGAGTACTTTTATAGAAAGTCTAGGAACACTGCTCATTAAAAAAGAAAATAAACGTTTGGCTGTACTTGCCATAGATCCTAGTAGTCAAGTTTCTGGTGGAAGTATTCTCGGAGATAAAACGCGTATGCAAGAGTTATCTATTTTAGATGATGCTTTTATTCGACCTTCACCTGCGGGAGATTCCTTGGGTGGTGTTGCTCGCAAGACACGCGAGAGTATTATTTTGTGCGAAGCGGCAGGTTTTGATACTATTTTTGTGGAAACGGTAGGTGTTGGACAATCGGAAACGGCTGTACATTCTATGGTTGATTTCTTTTTACTTTTATTATTGCCTAATGCTGGTGATGAGCTGCAAGGAATCAAAAGGGGAGTGATGGAAATGGCTGATTTAGTGATTATCAATAAGGCAGATGGTGAAGCAATGGCTCAAGCCAAATTAGCTAGAAAACAGTGTAGAAATGCTTTACATTTATTCCCACCAAAGGCAAGTGATTGGGTAGCCAAAGCTGCTTTATGTTCTGCTCTGAACAAAGATGGTTTACTAGAAATTTGGCAAATGATTTTAGAATTTGTCACCCTAACTAAAGAGAATCAATATTTTGAACAGCATCGTGGTCAACAAGCTCAATATTGGCTAAAGGAAAGTATCTCGGAAGGTTTACAGAGTTTATTCTACCAAAATAAAGAAGTAAAGGAGAAAATGAAGATCCTACAAACACAGGTGCTTAATCTCCAACTTTCTCCTTTCAAGGCAAGTGAATTGATTCTAAAAATCTTCACCGAGCAATTTCAATCTAAATAAAAAATATTTTTAATGCAAAATTGTAGTATTAGGCAGATCATATTGCAAATACTCAATAATTCCTTTGTCTCTAGCAATCGGATTATTCCGCAAATCTACTGTTTCTAACCAATACAACTTTTCTAGAGCTTTAATATCAGTATACTTCTTCAAATTATTCTCACTTAAATCTAAATGTTTTAAGACAGAAGCAATTTTAATGTTTTTATGAATCCGCTGCAACTTATTTTTACTCAGATTTATTTTCCTTAAGTTTTTGTAATTTTTATCACGTCCCAAACCAAATTCTCTAATCTTATTATTACTTAGGTCTAACTCTTCCAGTTCTTCCATGTTTCTTATCGCATATGGAATATGTGATAGGTTATAATACTTGATTAACAAACGTTTAGTCCCACGCTGCAAATTCAAAAATGAATGAAAAGAGGGTAGATTAAGATTGTTTTGATAATAATAATTGGAAGGTCTTGGATTAATCAGCCTTGAGTCTGTAATATGAATAGTCTCTACCTTCGGAAAGCGAATATCTTGATTCCAAATACCATCATTATCTTTTTTGCTACAAGGCAAATACATATTCCGATCAGACCATAGAAGCTGAGTATCTATTTTTACCTTTTTCAAATCGGGCAAGGCTTCCCAATCCACACAACTATTCAGATTACTAATGTATTTAGGACTTAGATACAAACGTTCTAAGCTTTTTAATTCCCCCCATTTGGTCTTACAATCTCTAAAATAACGTGAACTAAGGAAAAAGAAAAAACATAAAGGATTGATAAGTAAAGTTTTGTAAATTTAATTACAACAAAAAATTAAAAAACAAGACAAACCATCCTTTATGAACGTGCAATTTAATGAAAATAAATTAATTGAGTTGTTTATTGAGATTGATGATTTACTAATAGCCTTTAGAAAATACCAAGCGGAAAGAGGCTTAATAGCTCCCAAAAAACAAGGACGTCGCCCTAATTTAGTTGTCTCTGAAATTTGTACAATTCTAGCAGCCTATCACTTATCTGGCTATAAGTGTTTTGAATATTACTATAAAAATAAAATCCAAGTAGACTGCAAAAGCTATTTCCCTCAAGCACCTAGTTATGAATGTTTTTTGAGCTATATTCCAAGGAGCATTGATGCTGTATATCTTTGGTTATTTTATACCTGTAGTAAATCTCAACAGACTAACTT
>JAKVCT010000179.1 GCA_022448995.1 Saprospiraceae bacterium | reverse complement strand
TTCCCTCGCAACAAAGAAAAAATAAAATCCAAAATTTTATTTGGTTTCATTTTTCGAAATTTACCTTTTTGGACAGCACCCTTTTTTATACTTGAATTAGCTTATAAAGCTAAAGATTTTACCAATAGAGATTGAATAAGTTCTACAGGTAAATCCTGTTTTGGATTAATTCTCAAAATCTTCATTTTAGTTCGATTTCCTTGTTCTAAGCTTGGATGTTCCAACTGACTGCCTGCTACCCAAAGGATGTAAGGCTCCTTTATTTTCTTATCAATCGACAAATAACAGAGGATTTTTTTGCCATAGCAAAAACAAGGCATGTTCCATTTCCGAGTTTCTATAATTCCCCTACTCTGCTTAATAATTACTGCTCTTAAAGCTAATAAACAACTCTGATTTGGCTCCTCTAATTTTAAATAATAACTGTCTAGATTGCTCATTAATTTAATTTCTTAAAGCAATATAAATATCTACTTCAGCATTGCTTGGCGGATTCGCTTTTTCACCAAAAACCTCAAAGTCAGCTGTATAAGCTCGATCTAATGGTGCTTCCCAAATTTTCATCCATTGTTTTACAATCAAACCTTGACTTAAATCACCTTTAGTAGTGAATTTTTGATACGCTCCTCCATCAAAGGATTTCCCCATCATGCCCTCAGGAATTTCATCCAAGTTATTCACCTTACAACCCAATAAAGCAGTATAAGGCAGTGTATGATCACCTTCATAGTCTGTGTATAAACAGTAGATGCTGTTATCTATTTTATTTGGAATCTTTTCCAAAACAGCTTCACTCATAAATTTTTGCCATAAGGCGCCGATCTCTTGAGCAGCTTGTCCATTTGCATTGCTTGTTCTCACTGAAATCCCTAGTAAGTTGAAAGGCTCTATTTGTACATTTTTCATAATAACTCTGTTTTTTAAATGATTAGTTTTTATTGACTAGCACATGATGATTAACATTAATTATTGTAGAACAAAAGTCAAAAAGTCATGTACTTTATATTATGAAACAAAGATAGAGTACCCACATGTCAAGGGTATGTCAGGGGTGCTAGGGAATTTGATATTTTTTTCTACATTCAGCCAAAAACTCTTCTAAAGTCATTTTTTGCGCTTCAAAATACTCACCGGTTAATCGAAGTTCTTGAATACAATCTAAACGAAATGCTCTAAAATCATTTCTCTTTTGGCAAAACGCAATCAGCAACCAATTTCCTTGAGTAGTATATAGTGCAAAAGGTTCTACCTTTCGTTGAGTTGCTTTACCATCTAATGCTATATAATCAATCTCAATAACTTCAGTATTAGCAATAGTTGACTGAATCTGAACTAAATAGTTGCTTGTTTTTTCTCCTGTAGGATTATTTCGAACTTCTAAGCGAGAGGCGATTAACTCCGTTTTATCCTTTTGATTCAATCGCAACATTGCCATAATTTTCAACAGTGCATTCTCATAATTATCAATCAAGGACTGATCTTTATTCTTTTTAATTAGCTTGCTTGCTGTAATCAATGCCATTGTCTCCTGCTCTGTAAACATGACTGGTGGGACGCGATATCCTTCTGCAATAGAGTAGCCTTTTCCTTCTTCTGTAATGATAGGAATACCTGCCTGCTTCAAGGTTTGAATATCTCGATAAACAGTTCGGATACTAATTTGATACTTATCTGCAATTTCTTTGGCAGTAAGCATTCGTTTGGATTGCAATTGTGTTGTGATAGCTGATAATCGGGTGACTCTAGAAACTTCTTCCGCCATTCTATGAGATATATTTTATATAAAAATCACACTGTAGCCAAATCAATATAGAGTGCTTTAATCTCAAAATTCAATGCCGAAGGGCTAGAGGCCTTCGCTTTGGATGGATACAAGATATATCCATCCAAAGCGCAAACCTTTAGCTTTGCACCCCAAACCCTAAATTCTATTTAACCTGAATCTTAGCATATTTCAATAAAATACGCTTCTCCCCTGCTTGATCAAACAAAATTGTCGCAATTTTATCCATACCACTTCCATCCATCGAAATCACCTTACCAGGACCAAAACGCTCATGAATAATATTCGCCCCCGTTACAATCTTCTGAATAGGGCTTGGTTGGAAACTAGAACTCTTCTTATAAGTTGAGTTGCTCGTTTTTCTTGCAAAAGACTTGCGCATAACCGCTTGTTTACTCATACCTGCTCCAGAGATGCGTGCCGAAGAACGTGTACCATCCATCTGTAGATTCTTCGGAGAAATCTCTTCCAAAAAACGGCTCGTATTATTATAAACCATTTTTCCAAAACGATAACGGCTTGTAGAATACAATAAAGTTAGCTCCTCCTCTGCTCTAGTGATCGCTACATAAAACAACCGACGTTCTTCGTCAATTGCATTGCGATCATTTGATTTAATTGACATCAAAGAAGGAAATAAGTTTTCTTCCAAACCAACAATAAATACTGACTTGAACTCCAGTCCCTTAGCAGAGTGCACAGACATCAATTTGACGCGATTGGTATTCTCCTCATCCGTATCCAAATCGGTTAATAAGATAACATTCTGCAGGTAACTCGTCAAACTCTTATCTTCTACATGAGCTGCCTGCTCTAGAATTTCGTCATTATCCACAAAACTCTTGATACCATCCAATAGCTCCTGAACGTTTTCTACTCGACTTTGTCCTTCTGTGGTTTTATCCTTCCGTAAATCTTTTAGAATACCCGACATCCGAACCACATAAGAAGCCAAATCATAAGCATTATCAGTCGCTAATTTTTCTTGAAAAAGTCCAATCATAGAAGCAAATTCTCGCAGAGCTTTGCTCGTACGTTTGGCAAAATTCAAGGTATGTGCTCGCTTAATCACCTCCCATAAAGACCAAGATTGCTGTGCGGCAATTTGTGTTAGCTTCTCTATTGTTGTTGCCCCAATAGCCCGTGCAGGATAATTAATGATCCGCTTTAGTGCTTCTTCATCTCTAGGGTTAACCACTACACGCAAATAAGCTAGGCAATCTTTGATCTCCTTGCGATCATAGAAAGACATTCCACCATAAATCTTATATGGGATTCTACGCCTTTTCAGAGATTCCTCAAAAACCCTAGACTGTGCATTGGTTCTATACAAAATAGCAAAGTCTTCATGTTTGTAATGCTTGCGATGCTGTTGTTCCAAGATCGATTCTACGACATGACGTGCTTCCTCATTGTCAGACATGGCCCGAACAACCCGAATAGGTTGTCCCTCTCCTTTTTCTGTAAAAATAGTCTTTTTAAGCTGTCGACGATTACGAGAAATCACAGTATTAGCAGCTTGTACAATATGGTGAGTAGAACGATAATTCTGCTCTAACTTATATATCTTCAATGCAGGATAATCCTTCTCAAAATCCAATATATTCTGAATAGTTGCTCCACGAAAAGCATAGATACTTTGGGCATCATCTCCAACCGCACAAATATTCTGAGGACTTCCGTCGTATTTTACAAGATGTTGAATAATAGAATATTGCAACTGATTAGTATCTTGAAACTCATCCACTAAAACATACTTAAACTTCTCTCTGTACTTCTCTACTACATTCTCTGGATTCTCACTCAATAAACGATGCATTTGGTACAATAAATCATCAAAATCCATCGCCCCCGCACGCTGCAGCTTCTTCACATACAGGTCGTAAATCTTGTATACATAGGGCACTTTCTGTTGCTTATCCAAAAGTAGACGTTCCCCATCATTTTTATACTCAATGGGATTGATCAAATTGTTCTTCGCCATCGAGATTTTACTATAAATCATATTGGCACGATACGTTTTTGTATCTAGACCTTGAGACTTGACAATTTCTGTAATGGCACTTCGAGTATCTGAAGTATCATAGATAGAAAAATCAGCAGGATAACCAATTTTGGTTGCCTCAGAACGTAAAATTCTTGCAAAGATAGAGTGGAAAGTTCCAGCCCATATTCTATTCGCTTTAGTTCCGACTACCTTGGTGATACGTTCTTTCATCTCACGAGCTGCCTTATTGGTAAAGGTCAGCGCTAAAATCTCCCAAGGTGGAATGCCTTCTTTCACTAAATGCGCAATCCGATAGGTCAACACACGTGTTTTTCCTGAACCTGGGCCAGCAATCACCAAAACAGGTCCGTGAATATGTGTAACTGCTTTTCTCTGAATATCATTAAGTTCGTCTAAATAATTCATAAGGCTTTTGTATGTGTTGACTTTAGATATTGAAGTTGTTTAAAAATAGTTGGCCAAATACTGTACAAAACATTGACTACCAACAACTATAATACTTTTAATTTTCTCCTAACTCTGCAAAAAAACTCAAAATTAGCTTTGTCCTAACTATCACATTCTGATCTCTCAATCGACTAACTTTTCTTAAGCAACTTTATTAATAATGATCACAAATATACACTTTTTGCTAAGTGATTCCTTTGCTCTTTTCCAAGAAAAAAAAACTTTCTTGCGCATTTTTGAACAGGAAGCTTTATTAAGATGTTTCCTTTCTGTACAGTAAAAAATATAGATAGAATCATATTAAAGATTCTTGAACTAAAAATATATAAGTTCTTGCCTTTGGTTAAGATAAATATTAGGCATTATTTGTGCAATCCTGACAAAGCACCTTGGCCTTGTACACAAAATATTACCACAAAAATAAAATAAAAGGAAAAATAATAAAAATAATTCCACAGATGTAATCAAAAAAACGTCTTATTCATTTTTTGCTAACATTAAATCAATCATAATAACATTAAGTAGTTGATAGAACTAAGGTTAGGAATAAACGATAGAATATCTTGTCCCTAACTTTATTCAGCAGATGGACATAATTTATTTTATGATAAACCTGAAGGGCTCTACGAAGCAACCCCCGAAGGACTCTGCGAAGTAAATTCACAAGATTTAACGGTGTTGAGCCCTTCGGGGTGAATACAAATTAATTGTGGCTATCTACTTACTTATTACAACAAAAAACAAATTATCTTAAGTTGCTGTTTCCCAATTTATCTAGTTACCCTTAGAACATGTCTAAGATTAGCGTATTTGTTAATGTAGGTGTAGTGTAGTACAGAAGAGCTCTTCTATTATATTCTAGAGTAAATTTAGACATGCTCTTTATTAATAATGCACACAAAACAAATAATTCTTTGAAAATTAATTCGCTAATAATTATTATTTTATCTAGACCTTACAACTTTTTTGCATGATTACTGTATATAGATAGACACGTATTTTAGGGTATCTAACAAATTAAAATAGCCGAATAGACAAACTCACATTTTGTATGGATTTTTGGAAACATTTAAAAAAAATATTTTCAAATTCAGATAAAAGCGATGCTTTATCATGCGGAGCGCAAGAAAATAGAGAGACTCAACAACTATCTCATACCGCTCTTCAACGATCTGAACAAGAACAGGATAGCTACCACGAATGGCTGTGTTCACAGAACCGTCATGCCATGCTAGAATGGATAAACAAGAGTTATGAAGATTATTCTAACTGTTGTTCCTCTTATGATCATGCCCTTGATTTTCTCATGATTCCAACGGTAAATGGTTTTGTGATCCATTATGATGCTCAACGCTGGGACAGTGATCACTTTGTATGCTTTTTTGATTACCTTTCTACACGTGTCAAAGAATTGGGATACTATTGTCAAGTAGCTGATGTGAAGAGTATTAGTCGTGGGGGGAAAGTGGAAACTACTCAACGCTATTTCTTAAAACCACCTCGCCAACGTCATTTGCCTAAGCACAGTGAAGAAAAATTGGATCAGCAGTATGGAAATATTATGATCACACTTTGCTTGGTCAATGAACGAATTGTGAATCTAAAATTTAGTGCTACGCATTATTGTGATCGAGCGTATAAAGAACCTAGAAGTTTTCATGAATTGCTCAATCACGTTTGTGATACTAATCTTGCTTAACTATATCAATAACATACTTGGAATAGAATTATATATTAATATGCATTTTTTAGCTTATATTGAGTGATAAATTTATGCATATTGATGAAAACTATTTACACCAACGTAGAAGAAGCACTAGAACAAGCAGATCTAGCTCAGACTCTAATCTTAGAAAATTTATCTTCAGCTGAGTTCAGAGCTCAGCTCAAGAAATTGCGCAAACTTCCGAACCTAGCGCATTTGACACTCAAAAGGATTAAACTCTCTAAACTACCCAAAGATCTTTTTAAGCTAGAAGGCTTAAAATCACTCACTTTAGAAAAGCTGAATCCTAAGTTCAGCGAAATACCTGACGATATTGCTCAGTTAGTCAACTTAGAGGTACTCAAATTTGGTAATCATCGACTCAGTACGTTCCCTAAAGCACTGACTACATTAAGCAAATTGCGCGTCTTGAAAGGTACTAGCTATTATATCAAAACTCTACCAGAAGGTTTTGAACAACTGCAAAACCTAGAAGTCCTTAAGCTAGAAGATAGCAGCTTCAAAGAAATGCCTGAAGCTTTGCCTAGTTTACACAAACTAAAAGTGTTGAGCCTGAGTATTAAATATGGTGATATTAAGCCCTTCCCTGACCATGCTTTTGAGCAAATGAAAGATTTAGAATATCTGGATTTAAGTGGCTGTGGTATTAATACCTTATCTGCATCTATTACTAAACTTAACAAGTTAAAATATCTAGATCTACGCAAGAATTATTTTGTTAGTATTCCTTATGAGTTATTGAATATGAATATAGAACAACTCTATGTTTCTAATAAGGATGATTATCTAACCATGGCAAAAAATCTAGAATATCTTCCTCTAATTCAGCAAGCAAAACATGCACAGGATATAGAATTTGCAGAGGCGAAAAGTTTCTTGCAGATCTTGAGTAAACGTAGTCGTGCACACATTCCTAATCAGTATTTATGGCATGCAATTAACCGTCCCGATTTGCCGAATCTACTTCGAGTACATGCATTAGATTATGTCCAAGAGAATTATGAAGAGAAAAAAGGAGAGCAAGCTCCTAAAACAGGGAATTGTATTGTCTTTTGTGGTGCACCAAAATTTAGGAATAAGGCCTACAAAAAGGTTTTAGACAAAGCTCAAATCAAATATATTGAATCTTTTTCGGGTGCTTTACCAGAAGGGACTACCCATCTAGTACTTGGAAAAAAACTGCATGATACCTGTCCTTTAGAGTTAGGTGAAGTTATATTGATGACTCCTCAGAATTTTCTAGATTTCATAGAAATTACCAAAGAGGGTTTCTTGGTCAAAGAAGAAGGGACAAGCATGCAGGATAATTTGGAAGATTTATTAACAAGTAGTGATCTTGAAAATGTAAAAGTTGCACTAGAATTGCTCAAGTCAGGTGGAGTACCCAAGACTTTGGTTACCGAGCTTTTTATTGCGGCTAAGCTCTCCACTGACAGCAGTGTTCGTCGCAAAGCTAAGAACTTTTTATATACGCATCTATCTACTCAAGGACAAGAGAACTTCAAAAAGCGACTTTCATTGAAAGATGGAATGGCTGCACATGTCTTGATCCGAAATATTAAGCGCTATACAGAAGGAACCGAATTAGATTTGGGTAAAATTGCTTTGGCTGCTTATCGCAATTTTTCCAATATTGAAGACAAACGGCATTTGGCTGCCTTCATTTTATACAGAAGTAATAAACCTGAACGAGAAGCAATTTGGACAGAATTATGGAGTGGTCAACGTTTAGATTTTGGTGGAATGCGCGGTATATCACTGATCACGCTCAATAGTAGTTTTGAAGAAGATATTCGACCCTTTGTCAAGGTCAAGGAATTGAGTTTGGTGGATACTGATTTTAGTCGTTATCCTAGAGCCTTTTCTGCATTCAAGGAACTGAAATCAATTCATCTGGAACATGCTCTACTCAATAAGGAAACTTATTATAGCAATGGTTTGGAAGAATTACTAAGTAATCATCCCAAATTACAGTATCTAGGATTGAGTTTATATAATTCCTTCAAAGCTTTAACTCCTGCATTTCAGACCAAGCAGCTCAAAGAACTGAGCATTACTTCTGGGTATTATCATTCTTATAAAAAAGCGGATATTTTGGAAATTCCTAAGGAAATTCTACAACTCAAAAACTTAAAAAAGCTTCGCTTGGGACATGAACACACGCGGTTTAGTAACCTAGAGATTTTGGCAAAATTACCTAAGCTACAAGAGTTAGATTTAAGTCAAGTTGCTAATTTGGAGAAAATTCCAGCAGTATTACAAAATCATTCAAGAATAAAAGTTATCACAGAAGTTTAGTAACCTTTCTTGATATTTTGATTATTATTGTTGTACAGTCAATCAATTTTTACGACTGATTTACATTGAAGTTGTTTAAAGAATTAGATTTAATGCAGAAATTCAGATGATTTAACTGCGGTGAAGATGATTTTTAAACAACTTCTATATATTATTACATCATCCTAAGTAATAGTCCAAATGTTCTCGTAATTATCTTTAGTTGATTTTGAGCCAACTTTAACTGCGTTGAGCCTTTCAGGGTTGGCTTTACAGAGCCTCGCCGTAGTTTACTACAGCTACGTTCTGTTCATTAAATCTGACTAAAATCATTCTAAATCTATTCTACGATTACTTTTGCCCTCTTACTAAAAAACCACTAACTATGCGCTTTTTAATTCTCTTACTTAGCACAGCGTTTTTGATGACAGCTTGTGGAGCTTCTTATGATCAAGAGAAATTATATGGAAATTGGAAAAATAAAAAATGGGAAATTACTTTCAATTCAGATAAGACTTGTTCCTTGAATGGCAAAACTGGAAAATTTGCCCCAACTATGGGCAATGCTATTGATATTTATTTTGATGATAAAGATATGGGATCTCTAAATAATGTAACAATCAAAGAGGTAACTGATGAGCAATTGCACATGATTTTCCGTGTAACAGGAAGCGATAAACCGCAAATTCTAAAACGTGTTAAGAAATAACATTCTTGATATCATATGATCAAAAAATGCGCATCTCTCGTCTAGAAATGCGCATTTTTTTTGTGGCATTTTCGTAGCATTGGGCTCACACCACAATGCTGACAAATCTACCGTCCCTTCAAGACTCATGATTTTCTTATTCCTCAACCACTGCTAATAGAGAAATCTCTACATTCACATATTTAGGCAAATTAGCCACTTCTACACACTCCCGCGCAGGTGCAGTTTCTTCGTCAAAGTAACGCGCATAAACCTCATTCACTTTCCCATAATTCCCCATATCAGATAAGAAAATAGTACATTTCAATACTTGCTCAAAACTACTTCCTGCCTTATCCAAAACAGCTTTTAGGTTCTCCATGACCTGTTTAGTTTCTGCCTCAATAGAATCTAATACTAAATCACCGGTTGCTGGATTAATCGCAATTTGCCCAGAAGCATACAAAATACCATTAGCAACAGTAGCTTGATTATAAGGCCCTACTGGTGAAGGGGCATTAGATGTAATGATAATCTTTTTCATAATAAAAATATATCTGATTTTAGAGTTAACTACCTAAGAGCAATAGTTAACAGAATTAAAGTTAGGAATAAATTACAGCATGTAGGCTACAGATTAATTATGTAATCAAGGTCAATCCTCTACTGCAAATTGCCATGCACAAGATACACAAATATATAAGAGTCCAGTGCAAGTTACAATAAACTTGATACTGGTACACATAGCTAAAGCCCCGCATAGCGTTAACTATGGGAGCTTTGTATATTTTGATAGTTTGTTGACAAGGCGTCTAATAAGACCTGACTAGAATTATATCTTAATCATCAACAAACTCAGAGTATGATAAGCCTAGAGTATAATCTAAATCACTTAAATCTACTCTTCTGTATTAGGCGTAGTATCTACTACTGGATCTTCTCCACCATCTACTTCTACAACTTCTTCTGTGTTATCGATGAAAACACGACCACGGTAGTAAAGCTTACCATCGTGCCAGTGAGCATTATGACGTAAATGTGGTTGACCAGTAACTTGACAAATAGACACATTAGGTGATTTGTCAATTTTGTAATGCGTACGACGTTTACGCTTGCGTTGCTTCGAGATTCTACTCTTAGGATGTGCCATTATTTCTAATTATTTATCCGTTAATAACTTCTTTAAATC
>JAKVCT010000178.1 GCA_022448995.1 Saprospiraceae bacterium | reverse complement strand
CACGAGGCTTTTTAACAAAGTTCAGCGCAAAAAGGCTGATTGAATTAAATACAAATTAATTGTGGCTATCTACTTATATCCGATTACTTGCTTACATAACAAGTTTATTATTGAAATAGCCTTTATTTAAAACGTTAAGTATGAGTGTAAGAGTGATTTTATAATGTTAGATTAATGCAAATGTAGTGATAAGTTTTTATTAAAAAAATTATTACTACATTTAATATATAATATTTATTTAATGAGTTTTAATGGTGTTGTAATGGTAAGTTGCAGATTATTAGGCGTTTGTGGGTTATAAATTTTATAAGAATGAAAAAACAATTTATTGAAGTATTTAAGAAAAGTTTTGAAGACCAGTCTTTTATAAAGTTTACGTTGAGTAAAAAAGTAGATAGTCAAAGTACCTTAAATAATCTGTATGGAAGGTTAATTTTTCTGCGCGAAAAAAATTACATCTCCTTAGTATTTAGACATACAACCAAGGACATTACCAAGAACTTAAACCTAGAGGAGACCATAAAATTATTAGAAGATTATTTAGGAAACACTTTTCTAATTGCAAACCTATTTACGACTGAGCAAGACTGGTTATTAAAGTATAACAAGAAACGAAAAGCAAGTTTAATTCAAAAAAGGGCAAGTCTAGAAGCACCTACTAGTTTTACCCACGATCGCCAAAAGCAATATTTAATTGAAGCTAATCGACCTTTTTTAAAAGCGCTTGCTGTGAGTTCTGCTAAGGGTAAGGTGTTACAACACCAATATGACAAGTACAAACAAATCAATAAATATGTGGAAATCATGAGTCAACTGATTCAGCGATTACCACAGAGTCAGGCTCTAAATGTAGTTGATATGGGATCAGGGAAGGGCTATTTGACCTTTGCTTTGTTTGATTATTTTAAACATAAAACTAAATATTCAGTTTCTATAACGGGGATTGAATTGAGACAACATCTAGTGGATTTCTGCAATGAACAGGCTAAGAAGCTAGCATGGCAACAAAAACTAAAATTCATTGCACAAGATATTGCCCAATATCCTAATACTAAGATAGATGTGCTGATTGCCTTGCATGCTTGTGATATTGCTACAGATATTGCTATTGCCAAAGGAATTAAGGCAAAGGCTTCTTTGATTGTAGTTGCACCTTGTTGTCACAAACAGATTCGGAATCAAATTAACTGTGCTAGTCCTATGCAAGCTATATTGAAGCATGGAATTATGGAAGAACGACAGGCTGAAATGCTCACAGATGGAATTCGAAGCTTGATTCTAGAAGCACATGGATATAAGACTAAGGTTTTTGAGTTTATCTCAAGCGAGCATACTGCCAAAAATATTCTAATCACAGCAGAACGTATTCATCAAGACAAGGTTAATACAATATATTTAGAGCAAGTTGAGCAACTGAAACGAGAGTTTGGTATTCAAGAACATTATTTAGAGACTTTGCTGATGGAAGAATAGAAATAAGCTTTATTGCCGTTTATAAAAATATAGCTTTGAGTAGATTTTTAGTTGAAATACTGGTCTGATAGTGGAGTATGTAACGAAGAATAGCAGTGCAAGAAGCAATTAGCCACACTTGGGATTTCATGGTTTTACATACAAGACTACTCGCAATAAACTTTAATACTAACAAACAGGGGGTTTTATGGGAAAAGCAAATAAATTACCTCCCAAGCATCTCTTCTTTGCTTGGGCCTACAACAAATTATTAAAGAAAGCAACCAAATTCAACGTTTGGTTACTCATATTACTCTTTGTCTGCATTCAGGCTGGTTTCAAGTTTTTTATCAATTATTTAGAAGATGGGGCAATACTTCCCCATGCTGACTTTGAGCTGATGCCTCTAGATTTATTAATGGGGTATACACCAGAAGAGGCTTATGCTCAGATCGAAGCCTATGGTGCAGGTGGAAGACTGGCTTATATTATCACTGCATTGAGTTTGGATATCCTATATCCTGTAGTGTACAGCTTATTACTAACCATGTTGTTAATCATACTTTTACAACACGGTGCTCCAAAACTTGTAGGGGGATTGTATAAATATACCTTTGTACCCTTTATAGTTGCCGTAGCAGACTTATTAGAAAATATATGTATCAGTATCTTACTTTTAGCCTATCCCAGCAAACTATCTTTCTTAGTTTATATTAGTAGTGTATTTACCTTTGTTAAATGGACATTAATTTTAGTTATTATAACTGCTCTGATTGTCGGCTTCATTACTTACCTAGCACAACGCAAACAATTAATGGATTAGAGGAGGATATTTGTAGAATATATTCTAGGGACTTTTAGGAACTATAAAAAATAAATTCCGAAGTACTTAGTGAAACTAAAAAACTACTTGAATAAGCTTTATCATATTATAACTAATAACTCTTAATGTTTTTTCCTAAATTGCATATATCAACTTAATTTTTTGAAATTAATATTATCCTACCACTCAAAATATAAATCATGATTATTGCACTAGGAGCCTTAGTACCTGTCATCATTTGGATTAGTTATGTCTATGCAGCTATCCAAAAAACAAAAGTCCCCAATTATAAAATCAATACCTTTCGATTAGCTACCTATCCAAGTAGTGTGATTCTTGTGGGAATTTTAGCAAGTTTAATCGCTGTTTTAGTCAATCTTTTTATAGTAGAATCGGGAAGTCAGGTCATGGCTATGAGCGATTGGGGGATGAGCATTGTCCTAGCACCTAGCTTGTCTATTGTGGGAGCCATGTGGATCCGAATGAACGTGAATTCCGTTTTGGTTTCCCATCAAGAAACAGACATAGCAGATTTACTAAAGATACAAAATGATATTCTTGTCAAGAATGCACAAGATATCAGCCAAAAGTTAGATACAGGTAACAAGGATTTAGTGGATAAAAATATGAAATTGATTACTGATGCTCTCCTAGCAGGTGTGAAAAAGATTCATGACGAGGTTGATACTAAGATTAACAAAACGTTACTAGATAAATTATCTAACCTAGAGAAAAATATAAATCGCTTTGAGCAGTGGCAAACCACTAATGCTACTCACTTAGAAACATTAACGAAATTAAATAAGAAGAATATAGAAGAGTGGTCTAAAGGAGCAGAAGGTGTAGGTAAAACAATGCAGCTTATTGCTGAAAAATCTCAGGCGATAGCAGAAGCTGCCAAAGTAGTAGCTGAGGCACAGGAAAAAACAGGAGCAGTGATGCAAGAGGTAGAAAAAATTACAATGAGTGGTGATCTAGAAAATACAGTCTATCAGATTGCTAATGCAGCCAAAGGAATGGAAGCAGCTGCTGAAAAACTATCAGGAGTTATTGAACAAGTAGAACGCGCTTTGGGAAAACAAGAACAAACTACTAAAATCTTAGGAGATACTGCCTCAAGTATTCAAGAAATCAACAAATGGCAACAGACACATATCAAGGGCATTAGCTCTAGTATTGGAGCATTCAGAGAAGTAGCACAGTTATTACAAACAACCTCTGAACGTATGGTGAAAACAAATGAACTCACTGGTAAATTAGTCGCCAAAGACAGCGAGTTAGTACGTATTGAACAGCAGTTGGGAAGCATTATGGGAAATAAGGGACTATTTGAGACTTGGCTGGCAGAGCTCAATAAAGCGGTTGCCTCTCATACACAAACACAGGAAACTGTGCGAGAATGGGTCGAAACTGCAAGAGATTTGAGCAATGGTATTTTGAAAATGCGTGAAAATGTTCAAACACTTAATATTTTACAAAAAGAGGATTGGATAAAGTTCAATGATGGTACTCGTCAATTGCTTACCAAAACTTTCCGTGAATTAGATGTATTGATTTCTAGATGGGTAGAACGTAGCTTAGAGGATCCTGTTAAGGTAGAGGTAATGGTCAAAAAAAACGTAGGTAGTTAATGACATTTAATTCATAACGAATTTAAAAAATATTTTATGTTTAATAAATATATGTATTATTTGTCGAACTTTTATTAAGGATTCATATGAAGAAATCTAGTTTTTAGATAGAATATTCGTATTTTTGTAAGCAGTTTATATGATCACTTAATTTGTTTTAGTCACTAATATAATAATAGTTCGTAGGTTTTTAGCTTCGCTGAGCCTTTCAGGGTTTGTAACTAACTGACAATTAAAAAGGATGTGTAAAAATTGGTAAAATCTTATAAAATCCTGATTGTTAGATAGTAATAAAAAGTAAATGAACTATTCAATATAATATTAGGTGGGTAAAAAAAAAACTACCAATGAAAACTAGAATCATCATAGCCTTGGATGGATTTGCAGCTTGTGGGAAAAGTACATTAGCTAAAGCTCTTGCCAAAAAGCTGAATTATGTGTATATAGATTCTGGAGCCATGTATAGGGCTGTAACACTTTATTGCTTAGAGAACCAGGTAGACTGGAATAATCCTGTAGCTATACAAGAGGCATTAGAACATATTGATATTAGTTTTAGGGTAGAAAATGGAATGAACCAGACTTTGCTCAATGGCCAAAACGTAGAAGCTACGATCCGAACTATGCGTGTGTCTGAAGCGGTTAGTCCTGTAAGTACCATTTCTGCTGTGCGTAGAAAATTAGTAGAGTTGCAACAAGAACTTGGTAAAGAAAAGGGAATTGTGATGGATGGTCGAGATATTGGGACCGTTGTCTTCCCAAATGCAGAATTGAAATTATTTGTTACTGCAAGCATAGCTGTGCGTACTCAGAGACGTTTGCTGGAGTTGCGTGCCAAGGGAGATCATATTACAGCAGCCGAAACAATACAACAAAATCTACTAGATCGTGATAAGATTGACTCTTCTAGGGAAGATAGCCCATTGCGACAAGCAGATGATGCTATTGTCATTGATAACTCTCAATTAACTCAAGAACAACAGCTAGATTTAGCATTAGATTTAGCTCAAATTTGTATTAATCAACAAGATCCAATTCTAGCAAAATGAACAAAAGAGGATAAATAAATTTTATTCTTACTATTATATATTAGGTATAATCATTAGAGATCGTAAAGGTAAATAAACTTGCCTTTACGATTTTTTTTGCGTATACTTGGGGCTAATTGTAAGCAAAATGAGAATGTTTTAGTCTGTTCGTTATATTATAATGTTAACAAAAAACCACATATATACCAGCCTTATGAAAGAAATAAAAGGAACTTTAGAACACATTACTTATCAAAATACAGAAAATGGATTTACTGTTGCCAAGCTCAAATTAGAAGAAAATAAGAGTTTGGTAGTGGTTGTAGGAATTATGATGGGAGTGCAAATTGGAGAGATGCTGATTTGTCACGGAGAATGGAAAGAAGACAAGCGTTTTGGAAAGCAATTTTCCCTACAATCTTTTGAGGTAGAAATTCCTGCTACAGTTAATGGCATCAAACGGTACTTAGGCTCTGGTCTAGTCTCAGGAATAGGACCTGCTTTAGCAGAACGAATTGTAGAGGCTTTTGGAGAAGACTCTCTGGAAGTTATAGAGAAAGAACCCGAAAAATTGAGGTCTGTACAAGGTATTGGCAAGCACAAGCTCAAGAGGATTATTCAGTCTTGGAAAGAACAAAAAGATATTCGAGGATTGATGCTTTTTTTACAGAATTACAGTATCTCACCTACCTATGCCCAAAAAATATATAAGGTACATGAAGGAAATAGTGTCAATAAGATTAAGGAAAATCCCTATCGTTTAGCAGATGAGGTAGTGGGAATTGGTTTTAAGAAAGCTGACGAAATTGGACGCTTGATGGGAATTGAAATGCATTCAATCATGCGAATTGAATCAGGGATTGAATATGTATTGTTGCAACTTAGCCAACAAGGACATACTTGCTTTCCTATCGAAAAGTTTTTGGATGAAGCTGCTATGCTTTTGAGTGTTGGACAAGAAATGATACATGATCGTCTAGCAGAATTAGTTGTACAGAAGCGAATTATGATTGAAACACAATTGTCGGGCAACAATGCACAAACTCTTATTTGGTCACGTCAGTATTATTATTGGGAAAAGGACATTGTCGAGGAAGTTAAACGGCTGATGGATGCACCTATATTACCTACCCTAAAGACAGAAGAGGAGAACCTAACTAAACAGATTACCCAGGTTTGTCAAAAACTTAAGATTGAATTAGCTGAGCAACAATATTCCGCAGTTCAGCAAAGCTTAAAGCAAAAAATGCACATTATTACAGGTGGGCCAGGAACAGGAAAAAGTACCATTACTAATGTTATATTAAAGGTATATCAACAAAAAACAGAGAAAATCTTATTGGCTGCACCCACAGGACGTGCTGCCAAACGTTTGGGAGAGATTACGCAACACGAAGCCAACACCTTACACAGTTTGTTGAGTTATGAGTTTTCAATTATGAACTTTCGCAAGAATAAATATGATCCTTTAGACTGTGATCTCTTGATCGTAGATGAAGCTAGTATGATTGATACCTTTGTTATGCAGGGGTTATTAAAGGCGATTCCCAATCATGCACAGGTGATTTTTGTTGGCGATATTGATCAACTTCCTAGTGTGGGAGCTGGAAATGTGTTGAGAGATCTGATCAATTCTGGATCTATTCCAATTACGCGACTTACACAAATTTTTCGACAAGCCACACATTCCAAAATCGTCATGAATGCTCACCGAATTAATCAGGGGATTTATCCAGATGTTCGGATAGATAAAGATGCTGATTTCTTCTTTTTGGCTCAAGAGGAGACGGAGCAGTTGAGGGCTACTATGTTAAGTCTATTGAGTGGGCGACTAAAAAAAGCCTATGCTTTGGATCCTATGAAGGATACACAGGTACTTACCCCAATGAATAAGGGGGAACTAGGGACGCAAGCCTTGAACGAAGCGATTCAGCAAATACTCAATCCAGCTTCAACTTTCAAGAATGAATACAAAAGAGGTTTAGTTACTTTCCGAGAAGGAGACAAGGTAATGCAAACGCGTAATAATTATGATAAGAATGTGTTCAATGGAGATATTGCTTTTATCAAAACGATTGATCCACAAAGTAAAATTGTCAAAATTAGCTTTGAACATGATGAAATTGAGTATTCTTTTGCAGAACTGATAGAAATTGAGTTAGCATATGCTGTAACTGTACACAAATATCAGGGTAGTGAGTGTAAATGTGTACTGATGCCTATCCATCAAACTCATTATAGAATGTTATATCGCAATCTAATTTATACAGGATTGACCAGAGGGAAACAATTAGTCATCTTTTTGGGTACAGAGAAAGCAATTAATACTGCTATTCGTAATGACAAGGCGCAGGATCGATACACTGGTCTAGGTGATTTTCTAAAACATGAGCATAGTGCTGCATTTCCTCCCATCAAAATCATTCCAATGCTGGGTACAGAGGCTTATCGTACTTGGATCATGGCACAGGAGGGGATGAAATCTTAAAAAGGCTCAGCGAAGCTAACCCTGAAAGGCTCAGCGAAGCTAAATCCTCTCAATTTCTGCACTAAGTCTAATTCTTAAACAATTTCTATAACTGGTTCACTACCTTTAAGCAATTACGTAACTATGTAATAAAATAATAGTCATAGTAGTGTTATATTTAAGTAAATTTGCAATTTTTAATCAAAAAGATGTTATCTTTTTAGTAATATTATGAGGTGAAATCAAAATTTGAGGTCACCCCTAATAGGTTGTGTAAGACAAAATGAACCTTTTTTACACTTTTTTGCTCCAATTTAACTGTTTAATCACCTTTTTTATGTAATTTTTAATCAAAAAGATTACTTTATTTCAATAAATACGCAAAAAAGTTTTGTTTTTGTTTTTTTTGTCTTATATTTGCCTATGTAATCAAACAATGTTGAACCTCATTATTCTGAAATTTAAACATAAAACATTAACAAGATGAAACAGAGTCTAAGCAAAGATGAAATCAAAGCAGCATTTAAAAGACTTCTAAACACACGCTTGCAAAACAAAGATAGAATTGCTACCAAAGAGGAGTTGGCACAAGTAGAAGAAAATAAAAAATTGGTTGAAGAAGCAGCAAAACACACCCCACAAAACATCATTGAAACTCAAGGTGCTTTAAGATTACAATTTGGAGAGACGGTATCTTCTTTGAAAGATACATTGACTAGCGAGTTGGGTAAGTTATCTAACTTACAATCTGCTATCAAAGTACAAAATGATAATTTAAAGAGAAGTACTGATACAAAAGTTGCAGCAAATGCTTTATATATTTTAAAATTAGAGCAGGAGCAAAAAGAAGCGAAGCTTGATGAAGAGCATGCAGAAGACATTAAGAACTTGAATGAGAGCATCGAAGAGGCTCGCAAGGAGTGGGAAGAGGAGCAAGCTGATTTTGAAGCAGAGCAAAAAGAACGTCGTGAAGGTTTGGAGAAAACACGTACGACTGAAATGGAAGAATATAAGTATCGTTTGGATCGTAAATATCAAATCGAAGAAGATCAATACGAAGAGCGCAAAAAAATGTTATTGCGTCAATTGGACGAAGAGCTTGGAAATAAAGAAAAGAATTGGGCAGATAGAGAAAAAGAATTAGAGCAAAGAGCTGAGGAGTTTAATAAGCAGAAAAACAGAGTGGATAATTTTGATGCTGAATTGAAAGAAAAAGTGGAAAAAGCTCGTGAGAAAACAATGAAAGAAACTTCAAGAGATTGTAGTGAAGAGATGCAACAGTATGAGCAAGAAATTTCAGCTTCTACTAAGCGTTCTCAAGCTCGCATCGATAACTTGAGGCGTATCATTGAAGAGCAAAAATCAAGCATTCAAGCTGCTGAAGGAGAATTGAAAGAAGTAAGCTCTGAATTACGTACTCTTTCTAAAGAAGGCATCGCAGGATAATCAATTCCCCTAAATTATTACCCAGCATTGAATAATGATAGTTCGTAATTTTTTGCAACGAACTATTGGAATAAGTAACTCAATACTTATTCACCCAATTCATTTTTCTATTTTAAAAAATCTTCAAACAAGATATATAACCATGGCAAAGAAAGTCACTTTAAGAGATACTAAAAATGCTATTTTCAAGGCTTATCAAGAAGCAATAGCAGAAGCAGAAAAATTAAACTCTCAATTAAGAATCAAAGATCAGCAATTATCTAAAGCAAGCAGTGCCGCTCCTGTAACAAAAACAGTTACTAAGGTCGTGAAAGCTGGTGGTCCAGTAGAAGACGTAACTGCAATTATTGGTTCTTTAGAGCAGATTTATTCAGGAATTAGCAAGGCGATTGGAGATAACTCTTCTCGTTTGGTTTCTGAAGCTGAGCAATTGGAGGATGTTCAGGGCAAAATTGGAGAAGAGCAAGAAGAAATCCAATCTTTATATGATATCGAGTTAGGTGAAGGTACTTTGGAAGAATTAATCGACAAATACATTGATACCAAAGAAACTTTTGAAACTAACTACGAAGAGAAGTCTAATAAATACGATAACGAGATCAAAGAGAAGAAAGAGGCTTGGAAAAAAGAACGTGAAGAGCATAATGCAAATACTCGTGAGCGTGATCATGAAGCTACCAAAACGGCAAAGCGTGAACGTGAAGAGCATGACTATAAATTGAAACAAGAACGTGCTGAGGAAGATGATATTTATGCACAGAAGAAGAAAGGTTTAGAGGAAGAATTGAGCAAAATCCGTGAGGAAAAAGATGCAGAAAATGCAACTCGTGAGAAAGAGGTGAAAGACAAAGAGAATGAGTATGATGATTATGAAGAAAAATACTTGGCTTTGGATGCTAAATTAGATAAAGAAAGAAGTGTAGACCTTTACATCAATAGCAAGCCAGCCAGCCAGCCACTAACTACAGCAAGCAGCAAGAAATCTCATAACCCTAGCGCAAAACCAAAG
>JAKVCT010000177.1 GCA_022448995.1 Saprospiraceae bacterium | reverse complement strand
CCTGTTACGCAATTTACCACAGGTTCTTGGCTTTCTGATGTACAGGAGACCGATGTAGCAATTGAGTCTTCTCGTATCTATCCTAACCCAGCAGACAAAACAGCAGAAGTTGTTTTGGAAATTAATAGTACGAGCAATGCTATCGCTCAAGTTTCTATTTATAATGCTTTAGGTCAGGCTGTAATGCCAGCACAAGAGACGATGTTAGTTTCTGGAACTAATACTCAGTTAATTGATGTATCCATGCTATCTGCAGGTATGTATATTGTCAATATTGAGACTCAGGAAGGACGTATATCACATAAATTGGTCTTGAATGACTAAGATTTCACTAGAGATTTAATTATCCTTTGCATATTATAGTGTATATTACCGCAAAATTCTATATACTCAAATGATGATAACTAAAGAGAGTAGGTTCTAGGAGATCACTCGAGATTTTATTATCTTATGTTTGTTAAATTTTGAGTATATAGAGTTTATTACAAAAATCAGAGAACAACAGTCTAAACATCTAATTAAAGAGCTAATTCTATACATAATAATACATTAATACACTAACAGTAGCTAATTCTATATTATAATACCTTAACACACTGATCAGCATTGCACAACATTCTTAGCTTTATTAAGTGATGTATGTGCAATGCATATCTTTAGTACATATATTATATAATTAGAACTTTTGTTTGTAAAATTATGGTTATTATGATGAATCGTTTATTTTTTACAGCTTGTTTTCTTCTACTATGTGGAGCCTTTACAGCACAAGCACAACATAAACATGGGCACCACCACGAACATGGGCACCATCACAAACATGGACATCATGACCATGTTCACTTAGGGCATATTCATAGTGAGATGACAGTAGAAGAGCAACTCAGCATTCGTGAGCGAATGTTTGAGAATAGACGAAACAAGGCTGATCTTCTGGCAAATCGCTTTCGCTCAGAAGATTCAATTACCTACATTCCTATGCAATTTCATCTAATTGCGCAAGCTAATGGCACTGGTAGAGCAACCATTGAGCAAATGCTCGATAATTTGTGTAAAATCAATGCTGACTTTTCTTCCCAAAAGATTCAATTTTACTTAGCAGGTCCTGCAAATTTCATCAATAATACTTCTATGTATATTAATGATGATCGTAGCTTGACCGGATACATGATGGATCTATTCAAAGTAGATGGTGTAGTTAATATTTTTATTGGACAGACTATTACCAATAATACAAGTTTTACGACCTTAGGTTATTACACTCCACAGTATGATTGTATCTATGCTATTCGTAGTGAGCTGAATGGTTCTTCTCAAACTCTAACACATGAGTTAGGTCACTTCTTTACGCTAGCACATCCATTCTTTGGCTGGGAAGACCAGTACGCGCCAGATGTGATTGCAGCAAATGGAGGAACAACTCCTCTAGGTGTAGGTGGTGTTACAGTAGAGAATGTAGCACGTGGTACTAGTGATGAGAACTGTCAGTGGGCAGCAGATGGTTTTTGTGATACCAAACCTAACTATAACTTTGGTCTTTATGAACCAGGTTGTGGTTTAACCATTGGTACATTTTATGATCCACTTGGTGTTATGCTAGAAGCGCCTGATGCTGATAACCATATGAGTTATTACGGAGAAGCTTGTGCCAATACATTTACAAGTGATCAAGCTCAGGCTATTGTTTTGGATGTAATTAGCCGTGGTTATGATCGTTTTGAAGTGCCAAAAATTGATATTACAAGTACACCTAGCATTATTTGGCCTAATGAAGGGGAGCCTCCTCACTATTTCCAGAGCTTTGACCTACAGTGGACGGCTGCAACAGGTGCAACTTATTATCATGTAACTGTTAGACGCTATATTGGTGGATCTCCTGGTCCTGTCGTAGTAGACCAAATGGTTACGGGAACATCTCTATGGGTTTCTTTAGATCCTAATACACAATATGGTTGGACAGTTAAGCCTGTTAATAATTATGATCTTGATTGTGCTGATGAGTTTAAGACTCCTGTTACGCAATTTACCACAGGTTCTTGGCTTTCTGATGTACAGGAGACCGATGTAGCAATTGAGTCTTCTCGTATTTATCCTAACCCAGCAAATCAAACCAGTGAAATTGTTCTAGAAATCAATAGTACAACTAATGCAAATGCTCAGGTTTCTATTTACAATACCTTAGGTCAAGCTGTAGTACCAACTAAAGAGGTCTTCTTAACTACGGGTACAAATGTGCAACCAATTGATATCTCAGCCTTATCTGCGGGAATGTATATTGTCAATATTGAAACTCAAGAGGGTCGTATTTCTCACAAATTAATTTTGAATGATTAGATCCTATCTAGGAATATTCAGTATCAAATAAAATTGCTGAGTAATTCAGTATAGACTGTTAAAAAAAATAGTTTCACTAGAGTGAAACTATTTTTTTTTAGGGAGGGTGATTAGCTTCGCAGAGCCCTTCGGGGTTCAGTATTAAGCATATTTCTTCTTTTGCCTTTTACCATCCTGTGTAGGCTTGTACCAAGAGGTACAAAAGCAAAGCAAAAGGAAAAGGTGACCAAACTACAAAGTGCTCAGCAAAGCTACCCCTGAAAGGCTCTACCAAGGTAATCTATTCCCTTGCTATATAAAGAAAAAATGAACCCAAAGTATTATTTGGATTCATTTTTACGGAATTACCTTCTTAGGCAGCCCCTTTACAAACTATCTTCTTAGATAGCGTCTTTATCATAATCTACACCCTGTCTACCATAGGCAAGTTATTTTCTAATTAGTCTTATTAATCGTATTAAATCCATGATTTTTACCCATCTTAGTCTTATTGCTTGTTAGAGGTCTCACAAACAAGAAAACTATATCTCCTGAATATTTTACGCTAAATTTAATTTTTGAATAACTTAACTAGAATTTTGGTTTTAGAGTCGTAAATATTTAGCCTATTTTTTTTCCTTAGCAGCAGCTTCTTTCTTCAAAGTATTCTTCAATTTTTTATTGTCTACAGAGGCACTAAGCTCTTTTCCTGCTTTGAATTTCACACTTACTTTATCAGAAATATCAATTAACTTTTGATTGCTAGGGTTGATTCCTTTTCTAGCTTTACGATAATTAACATCGAAAGAACCAAAGCCAACTAGGGTTACTTTATCTCCTTCTTTCAATGCGTCTTTAATCGCTTCTAAAGTAGCGTTTAATGCAGCTGTTGCTGTTGATTTTTGCAAACCTGTAAGTTCGCCAATTTTATCAATTAGATCACGTTTGTTCATAACTTCTTTGTTTTAGTTAGTTTCTGAGTTTGTGGCTTACACAAATTTAGACTGTTTTAGTACATTTCCAAATTTTTTATGGAAAAACTGTTCATTTTGCCGATTATTTCTACGTTTCAGCGTATTAGCCTAGTATAATAACTAATGTAAATTCGACAAAATATATACTCTTTTAGCAGCTCTTATTGACTTTATTAGAAAGTAGTTTGGTGTAAGTAGATAGCCACAATTAATTTGTATTTAATTCAATCAGTCTTTTAGCTTTGCTAGGCCCTTCTGGGTTTTTCCCTTGTTCAGCATCAAAAATCCTTTTGAACTTGTTCTAAAACTAATTATATCCATCTACTTACTTAGGGAGTAGAAGTTTAAAATCTTTATACTTGTGGTGAGAGATTTATTTACATTACAGAGTACTTGATAGTTGATTTTACATCGCAAAACATCTAGAGGTTGTCAAATATAAAAAGATGAAGGAGAAAAAAAAAAGTCTTTGCAGAATAAAATCTACAAAGACTCAAAGGTTTGAGTTGGTCTACTAGGACTCGAACCTAGAACGACAGAACCAAAATCTGCTGTGTTACCAATTACACCATAGACCAAAAACGCAATTGCAGACGCAAATATATAGTATAGGTTGGACCTACGCAAGTTTTTTTACAATTATTTTAAAAAAACGTTCTTTTTTCTCGTTTACCTCGATATAAATTTCGAGTGTATCATCCGGCAAATAAGCCTCTACAAGCTCAGGCCACTCTATTAAACAATAAGAATTATCAAAAAAAAGTTCCTCAAGTCCCAAATTCCATACATCTTCCTCTGTATTAAGCCTATATAAGTCTATGTGGAAGACTTTTCCTCGTTTTGACAGATATTCATTAATAATAGAAAAACTAGGGCTAGAAGTAGCTTCAGTGACCCCTAACTCTGTACACAAGAGTTTAATAAAAGTAGTCTTTCCAGCACCTACTTCACCATAAAACACGAGAGTACGAGGATTAAGTAAGTACTTACTTGCAAATTCTTTAGCAAAAGACTCGAGTTCTCTCAGATCCTTGACATGAGTAGTTGTTACTGTAGTCATTAAAAAGTCTATTTTGAAGTTACCACTGATTAGCAGGACACACCTCTCTTCTGAAGTTATAACTCAATCCTATACCAATCATCATAAAAGCATCCTTTCGTTTAGAGTCACCTCTTTGTCTCCCCTCCTCACCAATAGGAGTATCTATTCCCTCCACTTCGGTGGAACGATCTGCTAAATCTATTGCTACAGAGCTCTGAGAGCCTCTATAACCTTCGATCAGGCGCGTATCGGCATAAACACCACTAACATCATCCAAGTAGTCTGTAAACAGCATACGTTGGCCAATTTCAATATTCAAACTCCAGCCACGTTTATTCAAACGCATTTTGAGGCCCCCGCCCAATATGATAGCAGGCTGCACCAGCCTATATTCCTCACCAGGAGCTTGTCCTTCGGTACCTAGAGGCTGCAGCTCATACCAAGCATCTTGATATTTTGTTTTAGGATTGTAATAAAAGATAGAAGCTCCTGCAGTGATATAAGGACAGATCATTTTATCCAAACGTCTTTGTCTAGATCTGTAAGGAACAAAATTAAACTCCATGAGTATAGACCCTTCAAAGATATCTGAGCTAAAGCTCAAATTTCGGGCTTGTTCAAATGCATTTTTAGAATCTGCATCTGTTCCCCAAATATGCCCGTAGGAGATTCCCCCCCTAAAACAAATACGTCCATCAAAATTACGGCGCATATAGATACCCAATGATGCTCCTAGATTCACAGGAACAAAGAAGGTATTCAATTCTCCAAAATAAAACGAAGTACCTGCAAATCCTCCAAATTCCCAAGATTGAGCCTTTAGAGTACTATGCTGCCATCCTAAAAAGCCGAGCAAAAGAAGCAAAAAATTTCTCACAATATCTTATGTTTAAATGCTAAGGCAGGTCAAGCTAAGCAATAAGAGTATTTCCTCTTATATGCACATCTTCTGTCTCCTTGATCAATACTTAGTAGTACTTTGTAACCTACAATAAATGTAAGTTAAGGTTACAAAGTATTAGGTTTATGAAGCCTGAGAAGATTATTAACATACATTCTCAAAACCTCTGTTTGGTATTTGGTAATCAGCTATTGCCAATTGATACCAAAAACTATCACTCTTGGATAAAGAGCAAACGAATAACTACTTAATATTTTTCAAGGTAAGGATTGTAGCTATAAAGCCTTAGATTAACCTAGCAATTTTTTTTCGTGTAATTTTCTTTCCGCTAGACAATGTATTTTGAAGCAGACCTCTACAAATTTGAAAATATCTTGGAGAGATGCTACTTAGTCAGTAAATAATTGGTTGAATATATCAGGCGATTCCTAACATAAATAAGTGATATTAAGTAGGTAAGTAGATGGACATAATTAATTTTATAATAACCCCGAAGGGCTCTGCGAAGCAAATTCACAAGGGTTTTGATGCTGAACCCTGCAAGGTTGACTTCAAATTAATTGTGGTTAGACCACTTACCAATTGCTTTATTGTAAAGAACAAGATAGCCAGTGTAAAGCATTTTTATACTATTCCCCCTTATAAACGATAAATTTGAAGTTTTCGTGTAATCACCTAGAAGGTTTTTTAAGGACACCCTACATATATCTTGATAATCAATCACTTACCTAAAAAAAATAATAGAAACTACATACTTATTTCTCGCTCTCAAAAACGAGACATTGAGTACAAAAATGACACCAAATCTAAAAAAACTCTACCTTCAATTGATGAAGGTAGAGTCCATAAAGTTATGTTCAACTTTCGATCTTGTAATATGATTATAACAAGGCCAAAGAAGTAATTTAGCTATCTTTATCTTGCTCGTCATCGTTATTTAGCTGCTCTCTCAACTGAGAGAATACACCCAAATCACCTAGAGTAGAACGTTCAATTTTACCTTGCTGCTTTTTAACCTGCTCTTTAGTCTTCTGACGTTCAGCACGTTTGCTAGCCTTCACCTTGTCATCCTCAGCCTTTCTCAAGTCATCAATATAACGTTTGTGAGAAACTAAGATACGCTTATCATCACGATTGAACTCTAGTACTTTGAAAGTTAATTGCTCATCAACCTCTGCCAATTGACCATTTTCTTTCTTCAAGTGACGGATTGGTGCGAATGCCTCCAAACCATAAGGTAACAATACAATTGCTCCACGATCATCACGACGCAAGATCGTAGCTTCATGTAAAGATCCTACAGGGAATACATTTTCGAAAGTATCCCAAGGGTTCTCTTCCAATTGTTTGTGACCTAGAGATAATTTGCGGTGATCTTTATCAATATCTAAGATAACGATATCTAATGTTGCTCCTACATCAGTAAACTCTCTTGGGTGACCAAAACGCTTAGTCCAAGAAAGATCAGAGATGTGAATCATACCGCCAATACCTTCTTCCAATTCGATGAATACACCATATGGAGTCAAGTTCTTAACTTCACCTTGATGGCGACTACCTTTAGGGTATTTCTCAGCAATACGTAGCCAAGGATCTTCAGAAAGTTGCTTAAGAGATAGAGACATCTTACGCTCGTTACGGTCGATAGTTACAACCTTAGCTTCGTAAATTGTACCTTCTTTGAAGAACTCTCTAGAGTTGATTGGCTGGCTGCTCCAAGATACCTCAGATACGTGGATCAAACCTTCAACACCTGGAGTGATTTCTAAGAATGCACCATAGTCCTCGATGTTAACGATACGTCCTTTCACCAATGAACCTGGTTGGATATCTTCAGGTAATACATCCCATGGATGAGGTTGTAATTGTTTCAAACCTAAAGAAATACGTTTCTTATCATCATTGAAGTCTAATACTACTACGTTCAACTTCTGACCATTCTCCAACATATCTTTTGGATCTTTGATACGTCCCCAAGAGATGTCGGTGATATATAGTAAACCATCTACACCACCTAAATCTAAGAATGCACCAAAGTCTGTAATATTCTTCACAGTACCTTCTAGTACCTGTCCTTTCTCTAGTTTAGAGATGATTTCTGTACGTTGAGCTTCTAGATCACTTTCGATCAATGCTTTGTGAGATACTACAGCATTCTTGATAGATTCATTGATTTTCACTACCTTGAATTCCATAGTTTTACCTACATACGAATCATAATCTACGATTGGCTTAATATCAATTTGAGACCCTGGCAAGAACGTTTCTAAACCATCAATATCCACAATCAAACCACCTTTTGTCTTGCTCACGATATGTCCTGCTACTACAATACCTGTCTCATAAGAGCTAACAATACGCTCCCAAGCACGCAATAATTTTGCCTTACGACGAGAAAGTACTAATTGTCCTTTTTTGTCTTCACGAGTTTCTACGTATACCTCTACTTGGTCACCTATTTTTAAATCAGGATTATCACGGAATTCAGAAGCAGAAACTAAACCATCAGATTTGTAGTTTAAATCTAATACTACGTCTCCATCAGTAATTTCTACAACTGTACCTGCAACGATTTCATATTCTTTGATAGAACTTAGTGTCTCATCATATAGGTTCATAAAGTGATCTAATTCACTATCATCATAGTTTAATTGACCTCTTTTACCTAAATCCCAATCAAAATCATCAAATGACACTTCCACAGTTATTGTATCTTCTGCCTTTTTTTCTATAGCAGGTGTTTTTGCCGCTTCGTTTGAAGTATTTTCAGCTTCAGGGTTGTTGTTTTCGAGATTATCCATATAAGGATTACTCAATTTTGTGAAATGCACCTTTACTGTTTTAGATAAGAATATCCGATTAATTAAAACAGTAGTTTTTTAGGATGTATTTCGGGTTAAGAAATAAAAATTATATTTAATTGAGCTGGATGAAGTTTCATACTTAGCTCAAAAGTGCTGCAAATATACGACTTTATGCTTAGAATTCCAATTTTTATACGTAAATCACATCAAATACACTGTAACGATAAAAAGTGAAGGATCCCAATCCAAAGACTGAAATCCTTCACTTTTTATCGTTGTGACTTTAAGAAGCAAATGATTATTGCAACTTGAAGTTCACCGGTAAAGTGTAACGAACACTTACTTCTTTATTTTGCTGTCTACCTGGTTCCCATTTCTCAGACATACCTGCCATTTTCTTTACAATACGCTCTGCTTCTTTTCCTAGAGATTTACCTCCAGCAGGTGTACGTACAACAGTAATGTCTTTTATTTCTCCTTTCTTATTTACTGTAAACTGAACAAAAACACGACCTTCAATACCAGCTTCACGAGCTACAGGTGGATACTTGATATTTGCATAGATGTACTTCAACATTTTCTGATCTGCACATGCTTTCTTTGCTTTATTATCTCCATCAGTGTCCTCACATCCTGGGAAACGAGGCATCTGCTCTACATGCTTGAAGATTTCTTCTGGCCCTGGATCCTCTTCCTCTTCCTCTTCCTCTTCTTCGACCACTAGATCTGGCGCAGGGCCATCACCAAAAGGACCGTCATAATCTTGAGGAGTCTCTGTAATTTCAGTTTCTTCCTCCATCGTTTGATCCTCTTGTTCTAGTTCAATCTCTTCCTCAACCTCGTTAATTTGTGTTGGCGGAGGTGGCGGAGGAGGTGGTGGTGGTGGTGGTGGTTTTGGTGGTGTAGCTGGGGGCTCCATTAATAAATCTTCTGGAATCTCTAACTCACTAACATCATATGTTCGCTCGATGTTAATAGTAGTCCAGTTGACCATTAAGAAAATCACAAGTACAGCAGTCGCAAGACCACCCGCTGTAACTGCGCCTACATTAGAAAAAATACGGATACCCGGATATTTTCTTGTCATAGCAGATTTACCAGCAGCTGTATCTTTATGCTTTGCACTAAGTCCTTCAGACTTACGGTTAAGCATTGCTTTCCACGCAAATACTCCAACCCAACCCAAAGCAACCATAGCTACAATGCTATATACTAGAGTTGTGCCAGAGATGGTGAATCCTGCAAAGAGTAATCCCCCATCGAATTGAAGTCCTAAAGTAGACATAATTCTAATGGTTTGATAATTAAAAAATATAGTTAATTCTTATTACTAAGTAACAATAGTTTGTTGCGTTTTGGTTAAAAACTAACGAACTATTAGAGTAAATAGTCTGTAAAAGAATAGTAAATGAACAAAACTTATGCTGTAGACCTCCTTCAAGGTCAGCCATACACTAATTTTATTCACCGACTTATCTTAAATACTATACCTATCCATTGAAAATATTTAGAATAATTTCGGTATAAGTTATGAACTTTTTCTTTTGTTTGTTTCTGTTCTATAGAATCCTAAACATGTATTTCTTGATAAAAGGAAGAATTAACGTCCCTACAATAGTACCGATAATATTTGCAAACATATCAGCATAATCAAAAACACGTCCCGGAGTCAAAAGTTGAACCCATTCCATCAATACCCCATAAGAAGAAGCAATGACCAGGCTCAATAATACAAAATTCCAATGAATTTTTTGCCAAACTTGTTGTTTTAGCATTCCCCAAACAATGATTAAATGGAAAATTGCATAAACACCTAGATGAGCAATTTTATCGGATGCCACCCAAGTTGTTTTGGGTAACTGAACGTTGGTATTTGTAGATAGAGAATAAATGATAATAGCAGCTATAATAGCAGGAAGATAATACAAATACTTCCTATTCATTTGTTATCTCAGCATAAGCCTTACTATCTAGCAACTCATCCAATTGTCCTACATCAGATAATTTAACTTTAATCATCCAACCAGCTTCATAAGGATCTGAATTAACCAATTCTGGCTCATCGTCCAATTGTTCGTTGACTTCTACAATCTCGCCATCTAATGGCATAA
>JAKVCT010000176.1 GCA_022448995.1 Saprospiraceae bacterium | reverse complement strand
AACTTTATGGCAATGAATATAATATCGAATTTTCAATGAACATTTTTAATATAAAATTTAATTTGTAAAACTACTTACTTTGTATAATATCTATAGATAATCAAATAGATTCCTAAAAAACTAAAAGCACAAACAACTGATTATCAATAATATAAAAACAAAATATCCCTTTTATTTCAGATTTTTTTATTTTTTTCCTGCATAAAGGTAGGGTGATTTCATATACAGGCGGTTAGGTAGGCGAAAACACAATCATTTTACTCATACTGATTCTGCAAATTACGCATTTTGTAAGTCAGCATATCAAACACTTTTATTTTTATGAAAACGTATTTATTGAGCGTCATTGCACTCATAGCTATACTACTGGCATCTTGTAATAAAGAAGCAGCACTAGAAACTGCTGAACAAACATTTGGAAATGACTTGGCTACATTGAGCCTACCTTCTTCAGATTACACAAGTAATGTGGTTGTTCCTTTAGAAAAATCATCAAGAGGTGACCACTACGTAAAAGGAAAAATTGATTATATCCAAAATGGAGAAGTCATTGCATCTATTGATTATGGTAATGGAAAAGAGGATAATGTTGCAAAGAAAACTATTGACGGAAAAACTGTAAAATTTTTCTTGAAAAAAGGAAAAGGTAAGAGTGAGAAAGGTAAGAAAAAAGGTAAAGATGATAAGGACAGAAAAGACGAAAAGGATGGAAAAGGAAAGTGTGATGATGGTGATGATGATGATGATGATTATGAAGATGAGGAAGACGAAGATGAAGATGAAGATGACTACGAGGGTGATGACTGCTGCTGCTGTTGTGGAGACTGGGAGGAAGATGAAGAAGATGATTGGGACTGGGATGAGGATGAAGATGAATGGGAAGGTGATTGTGGTGATGATGAGGATGAGGACGACAAAGATGAAGAAGATTACTATACTCTAACTAAAGTAATTGTTACGCCACTTGTAACCACTGCTGATTGTACGTATATCGTAGAAGGTATTATTAAGTATTTCGACGAAGATGGAAAATGGTTAGCTACTATTGACTATGGTGATGGTACTTGTGATAATATCGCAACTAAAGAAACGTACGAGGGTGTAGAAACATTTAATTTAGATGATTACATGATGGATCATTAATCTTGAATTAATGCAAATCCATACCTAACATAAAATAATACTAAGTATTATTGAGCACCTTGGAATAGGATAAATTAGAAATATTCTGAAATTTATATAAAGGTTTGTCGAGAAGACAAACCTTTTTTTTATTTTACTGGTAAAAGTATTTAGAAATTTATGATAGAATTACTGATCAATAACTATAAATGAAAATCCTTAGTTCGTTAATTTTTAACTTCACTGAGCACTGCGTGGTTAACTTCATTGAGCCTTTTAGGATTCATAACTAATTGATGATCAAAAGTACGTGCAAGATCGATAATTTAGCCAAAATTCCTAAAGTACAAAATACTCTATAGCCTAAACAATAGAGTACTCTTATAAGATACTGAGCAATCGATCCACTTACTTATTTTCGAATAACTTCTACAGGAAATAAATGCGTAAGTAAGGAGCTGGATACCATTCTCTAATACAAAAATTGGGTATCTACCTAGCTTAACTCAAATCCTATTTTTATGCAAAAAACAAAGAAAATCGTCTACTTTGATATGGATAACGTATTAGTAGACTTTCCCTCTGCCTTTCCTAAACTCACTGAAGCTCAACAAGAGGAATACAAAGGCCGACTAGATGAGGTCCCCCACATTTTTTCTTGGATGTTACCCTTACAAGGTAGTCTAGAAGCAGTGCAAGAACTTAGTAAATATTTTGAAGTTTATATTTTGTCTACAGCACCTTGGGATAATCCAAGTGCATGGACCGATAAGCTCTTATGGATCAAGAAATACTTACCTAATTTAGCTTACAAACGCCTAATCTTATCACACAATAAGCAACTCAATCTAGGTGATTATCTGATTGATGATCGAACAAAGAATGGCGCAGGAGCATTCACTGGTGAACATATACATTTTGGACAAGCACCATTTGAAACTTGGGAAAAAGTATTGGATTATATCAAAACTAAAGAAGAATTGGTTTAGAATTGACCAGTTCAATAGTAATAAAACATCATGTATGAAAAAGATAAAAACTACCTCTAAGCAGGTTCCCCAAAATAGAATTCTAGATCCAAATTTTCATACCAGTGCTAACTATTATCATAGTGATGTCGTTCTGAAACACTTCTTGTGTAATCATTTATCAAGTGATGCACAGTTTTTTATGCGCCCCAATCTAGAGTACATTGGCAAAATGGCAGCAGGATTGATGAATGAACTTTCCTTGGATGCTGATAAAAACAGCCCTCGTCTCAAGAAACGTAATTTTTATGGGGATACTGTAGATGAAGTCGTGTATCATCCTTCTTATGATAAACTATTAGAAATAGCGGTAAAATCAGGCATGTTTGCAGCCAAATGGCAGCCAAATCTTCGTGAACGCTTCCAAAAAGAACGTCACACTTTAGGTTTTTCAGTAGGATTTATTTATGCCATGAGTGAATCCGGACAATATTGCCCCCTTTGTATGACAGATGGGGTAGCTCGTTTGATTGATCGTTATGGAGATAAAAATGATAAGGCGCGTTTGTTACCACATATTTATACAGCAGATGTTAATAATCTATACACCGGAGCCATGTTCTTAACAGAAAAAGCAGGAGGTTCGGATGTAGGTTCCAATTTAGTTACAGCTACACGTTTTCAAGACCAGTATTACCATCTAAATGGTGAAAAATGGTTCTGTAGTAATGCTGATGCTGATCTAATTTTTGCCTTAGCTCGCCCCAACTCCAAAATCAGAGGTACAAAAGGTTTGGGTATCTTCTTGATTGAGCGTTTTCATAGCAATGGAGAACGTAACCCTATGCATCTTGTTCGCTTAAAAGACAAATTGGGCACACGTTCTATGGCAAGTGGAGAATATATTCTGGAAAACACAGTAGGCAAACTCGTTGGCACAGAACAAGAAGGCTTTAAGATTATGACAGATATGATTAACCTGTCTAGGTTGTATAATTCTGTAGCTGCAAGCGCTAGTATTCGTAGAGGTTTGATAGAAGTCTATCAATATCTGAAATATAGAACTAGTTTTGGGACCAATGCCTTGAACCACGCTCTTATTCGAACGAAACTACAAGAACTAGCAAGTATCAATCTTGCCAATTTCTATTTAACCTGGCATGCGATTCAGCTATTAGACAAAGCAGACAACGGAGATCTACAAGCCAAAGCTGCTCTACGCTTACTTACCCCAATTGCTAAGAAATCAACTGCTGAGGCTAGTGTTTATGTCGTACGAGAATGTATGGAGCTGATGGGTGGAATGGGTTATATAGAGGATGGAATTCTACCAAAACTTATGCGTGATTGTATGGTTCTCCCAATTTGGGAAGGTGCTGGTAATATTATGATCTTGGATATGCTACGTGCCAGCAAAAAATCAGATGGATTACACACTATTGCAGATTTTATGCGTCTGGAATTCGCCAAAGAAGATGCTTATGCTGTCCTCACAGGATCATTGAATGAAGTTCTCAATGTATTCCAAAAATTAGACGAATTTGAGCAAAGTACTATTGAAGCTACAGCCAAACCCTTATTTGAGCGCTTCACTCTACTCTATCAAATTGCGCTGCTTATTTACTATACAGATACAGAAAGTAGACAATGGACAGCTCCCGCTATTAAATACCTAAGCCGATCATTACACCAAGAAAGATCACTAATTCAATTAGCCCCTGATGTAGAAGAAATTGATCAGCTAATTGCCTGGTCTTTTTAAAAGTTCAAATATGCTAGAAGGCTCTTATCTATTAGAGAGTAGCTCCTCTTGTATCAAAGTTGATTCAGACTCTGTATCCAACGCCTTCTCCAGATAATGTGAGCAATAAGAGACAATACAGCAAAGGAAATATTGCTGATAATAAAGATGGTATATTGGCTATTGATTGCCAAAAATAAATAAGATAACATTAAGCACAACCAAGCTTCTAAGGCTTTTTGGCTAAGTAATGCATAGCCTATTAGTTGCATAATAAGCGCAAAACTATAGAGTGGTTCTTGATTATTAATTGTCAAGCGATACGCTGTACTCAGTAGGATCCAAGTAATTAAAAAAATGAAAAATAGAGCTACATAAGCTTCAAAACTTAGTTCATAAATTCTTCCTCTCGATTTTAGAGAACGCTCTATGAGGTTCTCATCTAAAATAATAATGGAAGGTTCACTATTTGATTCTGTCCAAACTAAAAAACCAAAGAGGCTTATTACTAATAAAATAAACTGTATACTGAGGTTAACAGACAAAGCACTATGGGTTAGGTATAATAAATATGCTGTGGTTAAAATTTCAGTAGCCCTGAATACCCAAGTCAACTTATTTTCTCGAATAGCTAGAAAGTGAGCAACTAGAGTAATCAAAATTGAAAAAGAAAGAATAAAATATATTTGTACTGGCATAGAATGATAGCTTTCAAGTTCTGCTTAGATTTTCGTATCTTGTAAAACAAGATCTAGATTCTATAGAATATCGATAACAAAAAAACAATTAAATACTTATGGAAAAATTATTACCTGCTTCTGCGAATCTAGCAGAACATAGTGCCTTAGGAAATGGCACCTTAAATATCTTGGAATTATTAAAACAACACGCAGACCTAGAGAATGTTGAATTGGCAACCGAACTTCCCGCTGAGGCTATTGAAATCCACTGGTCTGAAGTTAGAACGCCTAATATCAACAGCAATTTAGGGAAAGAAATTCTAGGTGCTAAGCTCTTGGATTACAAATTTCAATATATAGCAAGCTTTAGTTATAATGGTGAAGCCATTGTATGCAAGGATTGGATGTCCAAAAAAGATGAGGAATGTTACGAGTTGTTTGATGCACGTATGGGCTCAAGAACAGTCCACGAAACCAAGTTGGCAGGTAATGGAACTTGCAACTGTACTTGGTTAATTGATTTCTTAAAAAATGCAGCAAGTATTGCCCAAGATAGTCTACGTGCAGATAAGCTGCGTTGGCGTAAAACCTACGATGGTTTCCGATTGACACTTACAAGTTCTAGCTCAGATGGACGTCTTTGTGAAAGTCAAGAGTTTATTTTCAGTTCAGATTTCAAGTATATGAAGTGGGAACACCATACGGCAATATCAGAATTAGCCTAGAGTATATTTTGATGAAGTATTACTTGTCAACTAGCAAAAAATAAAAAATCTTTAACTTTTAATTTCAATAAGCCCTTCGGGGTTTTAGCCTCGTTCAGCATCAAAACCCCTGAAAGGCTCAACGAAGTTAAATCCTGTGAGTTTGCTTCGCAGAGCCCTTCGGGGTTTTTATAAAATTAATTACGTCCACCTACTTAGACAATCAAAATCTATACAACCAAACGATTCTTACTCATTCTTAATAAGAACAGACACATGAATACGCCGACAAATCAGCTATTGGATGATGATCAAAGTCAACAACAAAACCTTATAGATGTATCTTATCCAAGTACTAGTAAGTGGATTATCATCAATTCTTGTATTATAGGTTTAGTTTTATCAATTAGCATTGGAATTTGGGCAATATTTGCTACTTTATTCTTACCAAGTGCTCATGTTCCTTTTATTTTTAAGTTCTTTTATTGGTTAATTAGTGGGTGGCTGATCTTGACAGGGGTTAGTGTAGTATACTTGTGGAGAAATATTAATACCATGGGTGACTTTCAATATATTCCTACTTCAGAAAATCTAGAAAAGGTTTTTATCCAAAAAATAAAGTACTGGAGGTTATCTGGATTGAACCTAGCTATAGGTTGCTTTCTGATTATTTCGTTTTTCACGATAACGACCTTAAACCTACGATCGTATCAATCTAGCACAGAACCTGAAGTTCTTCCTCAAGTAATCCAACCAGAAATCCAACAAGGGACTTTTGAGGATACCCCAACCCTAGAACGTTCGGATATAAATCAATCTGAAAAGGATAGCCTTAGGTAGTTAAGTAAGGTATATGTAGCCTAACCACTCCGTAATAAAACTTTCACAATACAAACACTAAACCTAGTCCTTTGAATACATGGAAAACAACAATATATTAGATAGCCAAAATGTAGATGCTAACCTAGAACCAGCATATCCTGCAATGATTAAAATTGGTGGATGGTCGAGTGCCTCCGCAGTATTTCTTAGTTTATTTCTACTAGGTATGTTTGTCATAGAGTTAACCCTCATTGAGGAAGGAATACGTCTTTACAAAAATCCTAATATTAATAGGATAGTTGATCTTCGCCTAGAACTACTGGTGGCAATTTCTGTAGGTGGCATTGCTCTGATTACAACACTTATTGCTGTTGTTTGCTTATGGCGAAGTACAGGAGGTCTAAAGCAATATACCTATGCCAAAGATGAGAAAGTGCTGGAAAAAGCAATAGATAAGCAACTTAAATGGTGGAAATCATTTGGTTCAATATTAACCTTAGGTTTTATTGGTATAGGATTATTATTTAGTTTAATTGTTCTTATATTCTATGAACGCTACAAATGGGAAAGTAATAGAAATTCTGATATGATAAATATACGCCAAGTGGGGGAAAACCAAGAAGAGGTCACCAAAGAAAAAACATTTAACTTGGCAGATGAGAATTTTACTAAAAAAGTAATGAATACGCTGTAACCTAAGTCAGTAAGTTATTTATGATATTATAATATCCTGAATCAATAGTTCATTAAATCTAAAAACCACTATGAAAAAACCCTTATATCTTAGCTTAGCAATAATCTTTGCCCTACTTACTATTTTACCATTAGTACAGTTGATGATACTACACGGTATTCGTTTTTCACATATTAGAGAAACCATTACTATTCCTTTACTCATTCTCCCCTTTTATAATATCTTTTTTGGAATCCGATACAAACCAGGAGAAATTAGCAGTTCAAAACTCCTCAAAGACAACAACTATACGAATGATAATAATAATATCATATTGGATGATGAACAAACTCTAGATTCAACAGAGCAAGGCTTATTATCTAATTTTCCTGAATTGATCCAACTAATCACAAGTGTATACTATCTAAGTTTTTCTATCTATATCATATTTGATCTACTAACCCGAGCAATGTTGTCCTGGGATAGACATGCTATCATTTGGGGTTCTCTTCTACTGGGCATCATTAATTTGATACATCTCTTTCGTGGTCGCAAAATTTCGATTCTAGGAAAGCCAAAAGAGATATTGAAATAAGATCACGAACTAGTATCGTTAGAGAGATGTCCTCTTTTCGTTACAATAGCTTCATCTTGCCACGGGTCATAACCACCTTCTACCCAAACCCCTTGTGAAACAATAAATTCAAAAGATTTTAAGAAATTATTCTGAGCTGATATTTCTAAACAATCTCCTTCTTTAAGCTCATAATCAAAATCAAAACAATTTCTTTGATTCAGTTCCTTCAGAATAACAGCTTTGTCTCGCAAATCTTGAGCATCTATGTCGGGTTCCATTAACATTCCATCCATTTGTATTACTTTGGGTCCTGCATAGCGCAGTAGTTTCCAAACCCATTGAAGAGGTGGCTCTATTACAGGTTCACTTTTTTTTCTCTTCCAACGCTTTGACTTTTTGTGATGTTGGACAGGTTGAGGACTTGGGGACTTAGGTAAACAAGTACAAAGTATAAATTCTTTATCAACTCTACACATATCTTATTTTTTTTAATAAAAAAGTTGCTTAAAACAACTCATAGTTAGGTATAATAGTTCGTTGATTTTTCAATTTTGGCTTCGTTGAGCCTTTCAAGGTTTGTGATAAAATTAAAAAATCAAGGAACCATCAATAAAGATAACAAGGACTTATTATTGTAAATATGGTTAATTTTTTGCTCTATTCTTAGAACCAAGTAATTATCTAGACGTAAGACGTAAATAAGATAAGTCCTCGAAAGACTCCGTAATTTTTAACAAACTGTAAAATAAGTAATTAATTAGTTAGCCACAATTAATTTTATAATCCCCCCGAAGGGCTCAACGAAGTAAACCCCGAAGGGCTCAGTGAAACTAACCCCGAAGGGCTCAACAAAGTTAATTCACAAGGGATTTTGGTACTGAACGAGGCAAAAACCACGAAGTGCTCTGCAAAGCTCACTTTTCATGGACTATTCATAATAGAAAAACTAAATAAATATGATGATTTTGCGATTAATTCTTGTCTTCATTACATTTTTATCAATTGGTCTAAGCCTACAAGCTCAAGGTAGCATCAAGGGTAAACTTATGGATGACAATTCTGGTGATGTTATCCAGTTTGCACGTATCTGTCTTTTGCGTGGTAATGGGTTGGTTACTGCGATAACGACAGATGCTGAAGGCAACTATTTTTTCAGTAATATTGTTCCTGGCACTTATAATATTCTAGCCTCTTACAAAGGATATTCCTACTTGCGTATAGATAATATTCCAATCCAAGCAAATAGCATGTTAGATTTAGATATTACCTTTCCTGGGGAAACTTATGATCAAGACACCTTGATACAAGAGTTTGATGTAGAATTGCTCCTTCAAAATCCCAAAAAGAAGCCTAAACACAAAGAAGCTAAAAAGAAGAAAACTAAACCTAAAGAATTACGCAAGTTGGAAAAAGCCGCCAAAAAACTGGAAGAAGAAGACAAGGACGACGATGATAATGATGATAAATAACTAAGATTATTAGAGTTGAACGACAAGCTCCACAAATGAGCTAATTTCAAGGAAATTTTCTCCATACATCTAAAACTCTCCCTAGTGTAGTCTCGAATTTACACTAGGTTTTCTATTTTATACCCTCCCCTATTACCATTCGGACATTTAAACTAGCTGTTCGGACATTTTTTAACTACTCTGAATCGTTTTTAGCCTATTTTTGTTCTGAAATTATTCATAACAATAAAAAATTAAATACACCTCTACATGAGAAAATATATTTTTCTTTCACTAGTCCTTCTATTGGGAACTACCTTGATTGTGAATGCACAGCAACCTGAAATTGTTACATTTGAAGAAGCTACTCCAATGAAGGGAAATGCCGAGAAATTTGCCCTAGCTAGTTTTGGTTCTACACTACATTATATAATAGCACAAAATTCGGATGGAGCACTACAGTTCTTTTCGGCTAGAACAAACTCCAATAGAAAAACCATAGAATGGGAAGAGCTTGCGGCACCTGAAGACAATCCAATAAATTCTAAACATTTTGAGCTGCGTGTTTTTAATAATAACTATATTCTATTTTCTGTATTGGATGAGCAATCATTTCGTCTCTATATGTACCACACAGAAAAAAAGACATGGAAACGTTTGTCAGATGGTAAAAGATTGATGGCTAGAGGAAAAATTAAAAATATAAAAACAGGTTATGATGATAAAGCCATGTACCTAGCTTGTACCCAAAATGGTAAGCCAGCTGTTTTTTATTTTCCAATGAGTTATCTTGAGGATGGTTTCTTTATGCTTTCTATGGAGTTTGAGAAGTACAAAGACAAAGGTTATTTAGTCAATGCCTCTGCAGGAAGACATGGTTTTGATATAGTCTTAAGAGACAATGCTGGTTCTCTTCGTTACTTTACACTAAAGTATGATGATGAGGATGACAACGAATTTAAAGAACATAAAAAAGGATTTTTTAAGGATTTTTATAAAGTACTCGATCATAACGCAGAACATGGAAGACTACGGTTTTGTATATTAAGCTCAGTAGAATCTCAATACATAATAGCAAAGTATGATTGGGTAACTAATAAATGGGAAAAAATATCTCCAGTACCTAAGAATGAAATCAGTATGGTAAGCCCTAAATTATTATACAATCCTAGTACTCAAAAAATCACCTTGGTTGGTTCAGATGATTCCGGAGCAATCAAAGCAATTACTTATGAAGACGGATCTTGGGGAAAATCCTTCATTGTCAAGGAAAATACAAGCTTCGCACTCGAAGTAAGTAAAAACCTAAAAAATGACCATTATATTCTTTATCAAGATCTTACAGATGATCAAAAATTAAAGCTGTCTTGGTTTGAAACTAGAGACTAAGTAGGCTGTTTCAGTATTAAGCATATTTCTTCTCTCACCTTTTGCCATTGCTGCAAAAGCTGACCAAAAGATCTAGGACTCCCTTATTTTATAATTGGTCAC
>JAKVCT010000175.1 GCA_022448995.1 Saprospiraceae bacterium | reverse complement strand
ACAAAACGCCAAACTACAGGTAAAATCCATAAATCTGTAGAGCGCTTTTGGAAAAAAATCAAGAAGAAATTTGATGAGGACTTAATCAAAAACGTAGAATTCTTTGCAGACAAGGAAGAAACTAAAACTGCCTTAGATGAAGCTTTGAAAAAACGTTTTGAAAGCCAAGTTTTCCTTTTGCATACAGCTATCTTTTTAGATAATTATGAAACAGGATCTTCTCCTAAATTCTTACGATAACTTATTTCTCTGTCTTTTTAGGCCAAAAAGTAAGTAAACAATATATAAGCTATATTTTGCGATAAGTACGCTAATAAAAGTGTACTTATCGCATTCTTGTGTTATAGAACCAGTATGAGTTATACACTTGGGAATAGAACACAAGGTACCTTTTTATCAAATAAAATCTGCTGAGCAGGCTACCCACAAGCCACACATTTTATGAAGGGTTGGTAAATAAATAACTACCTGTTAAATAAGTAGTTAGCGTGCTTTATGTTCCTACTTAACCCCCATATTGAATACACCCTAAGCAAGCTGAGCAAAAAATACAAAGCATGGGATTCTTAAGTAATATACTCAAGCCTTTTATTAAGTCATATATTAAAAATGCTTCTAAGAAAACACTAGCAGATTATAATCTAAAACTTAACCATGAAAGTCTCCACGAACCCGTAGAGGTTTTGCGAGATAAATGGGCGGTACCACATATTTATGCTAATAACCGTTTTGATTTATTTTTTGCACAGGGTTTTTGTCATGCACAAGATCGTTTTTGGCAGATGGAAGTCATGCGTCGAGTAGCTTCAGGTCGGTTGAGTGAGTTGTTTGGAAAAGAGGCCTTGGATACGGATCGAACTGCTAGGACATTGGGATTTGCCCGTTGTGCCAAGGGTGATTTTGAAATGCTAGAGAAGAAGCATAAGAAAGATTTTATGGATGTCTTGGAGGCGTATACTGCGGGAGTCAATGCATTTATTACAAAAGAAAAATACCCAACCGTTGAGCACAAACTATTAAAAACAACACCTGAAAAATGGTTGCCCACAGATACCCTTGGGATAGCTCGTTTATTGAGTTTTCAGTTAGCTTATGGATGGCAGAGTCAGTTGGTTGGGATGGAACTAGTAGCCGCAGTAGGAGCAGACAAAGCCTTAGAGATTTTTCCTGAGTATCGAGCAGACAATCCCATTGCTTTACCCAATGGAATTGAGAACTTTAGACTAGAAGATGGGCGCTTAAAAGCTTTTAAAGGACCTTTTTTGCACATGCAAGGGGCGAGCAATAACTGGACAGTTGCTGCACATAAAATGGAATCAGACTCAGCTGTATTGTGTAACGACCCTCACTTGATCTTGAGTGCTCCAGGAATCTGGTATGAGAACCATCTGATTGCTCCTGATTGTGAGGTGACAGGAGCTTCTATTCCTGGTGCTCCTATGGTTTTGATCGGGCATAATCGTAAAATCGCTTGGGGAGCAACGCTTTCTTTAGCAGACTCACAGGACATCTTTATCGAACGATTTACCAGTCCACAGGCTTTGCAATATCATTATGGAGATCGTATTTTAAAAGCGGTGAATATACGAGAGTCTATCAAGATCAAAAAGCAAAAAAACGATCATGTAGAAACAATTATAAAAACTCACCATGGTCCCATTATTTCAGATATTCTTGGAATGCCCGAGCATAAGATAGCATTAGCTTCTTCTGCTTTAAAAGAAGATAATGAGATGATCATTGGCTTCTTTGAGTTGAACATCGCTGAAAACTGGGATGACTTTGTACATGCTTGTTCCAAGATTCATGCACCTAGTCTCAATCTAGCTTATGCAGATACTGATGATAATATAGGCTACTATATGACAGGTAAGATTCCTGTTCGAGAAAAAGCACACTCATTTTTACCTCAAGATGGAAGTGATCCAACCAAGGACTGGAAAGGCTTTGTTCCTTTTGAAGAAATGCCACATAGCCTAAATCCTAAGCGTGGTTATGTCTATACCTGTAACCACAAGATTATACCTGATGATTTTCCACACAATTTGGGGCAATTATGGATGAATGGTTATCGAGCAAACCGTCTGCAACAACTACTGGATAGTAAGGACAAGTATACAATGGAAGATTTTGCAAACTGGCAAATGGATTTCCATTCCATACCTGGGCTTCAATTAAGAGCAATTTATCAGAAAGATCTCATTATTCGAAAACGTCCACAAGATTATGTCACTGTTTTAGAAACCTTTAGGAACTGGGATGGAGTTATGGACAAAGACAGTGTTGGAGCTTGTATTTATCAGGTCTTAAAACAACAGTTAGTTGATTTATTGGTGGCCTCTGCCTTGGGAGAAGACTTATCCAAAAAGATTAGAGGTCTAGGCTACGATCCTGTGTTATTGAAGCAACAAGAGTTTTTGGGGCACGATATGACGATGGTTTTGCGTATTTTGGATAATCCAGATTCTTTATGGTTAAAGGAGATCTCCAAAGAGGAGCTCTTGGATAAGGCATTAGTACAAACCATTGCTTATCTAAAAAAGCATCTCGGAAGTAATATTCAAGCTTGGAAATGGGGGGAATTACATCAGCTAACCTACAGCCATATCTTATCTCAACAGAAACCACTAGACGAAGTATTTAATGTAGGTTCTTTCCCGATATCGGGTGATACCGATACACTTTGTCAAACTGCATTTTTGGGAGGAGAACATTTTGGAGATACTATTGTAGCTGCTTCTTACCGACAGATTATTAACATGGGGAATTTAGGAGCTTCTAAGTGTGTTTCTCCTTTGGGACAGAGTGGCAACCCTGCAAGTCCTCATTATCAAGATCAGGTACAAACTTGGCTCAAGGGGGAACTGCGTCCAATGCTTTGGCACAAGAATCAAGTTGAGGAATATACACAGTACCGTATGCAATTTGAACCTAAGTAAGTAGGTGGACATAATTAATTTTATTTATATGAAGTTGTTTAAAAATTGTCTTCGCCGCATTAAATTCATTGATCAAAATCCTCTTAATTTCTGCATCAAATCTAATTTTTAAACAACTTCTATGAAAACTAGAGTGTATTTTTAGTTTCACCGAGTCTATTGATAATTGATAAACAAGATTTTATTGAATTTAATCAACTCTGTGTACCCTTTGGGTATCGAGTAGTTATGAAAAACCTACGAATTAAGGATCAAGTAGAGGAAAAGGATATTTACTTACTATAATCTTCTAAAAACCTATAAGCGTCTTGGATACTAACAAACGATACTATCATTATTACACACATGTTACCAAAGATAAGATCAAACTTGCAGAAAAGCCTTTTGCTGCTGGGGGAGAAGGGAAGCTCTATAGAATTGCGAGTCCGAAGAAGTATGCCAACTTAGTTGCAAAAATCTATCATCCACAGAAGCAAACACCTAAGCGTGCACAAAAAATGCGTTATTTGTTGGATAATCCACCTCTAATAACAACAGTGCAGAAAGGAACCAGCTCTTTGGTTTGGCTCAAGGATATATTGTATCTGAGTGGTAAGTTTGTCGGAATCTTGATGCCCATGGTAACAGGAGAGAAATTAGAGGTGCTTACCTTATCTAAATTGCCCAAGAAACTAGGTGAAAAGTGGGGAAGGTTTAATCTCAAAGATCCTAAATCAATTAATTTACGCTTAAAAACATGTTTTAATTTAGCTGCAGCTATTTATCAATTACACAATACAGGGCTTTATATTTTGGTAGATCTAAAACCCGATAATGTAATGATTAAACCCAATGGGATTCTTTCTTTAGTAGATATGGATTCTGTAGAAGTTGTAGAAAATGGACTTACCATTTATGAGGCGCCTGTAGCTACACCAGAGTACACACCACCAGAGTTTTATAGGGAATCTACTGTTGATCCTAGCCAAAATCCTGCTTGGGATTTATTTAGTTTAGGAGTTATTTTTTACAAACTTCTTTTGGGAATCCATCCTTTTGCAGCAAGTGCCAAGCCTCCTTATGACAAATATATAGACCTACACAGTAAGATTGAGCATGGTTTATTTGTGCACAGCAAGAGTAAATCTACTGTTTTATCAGTTGTACCTCCACCTCATAAGCAGTTTAGTCAGTTACCTCGAGTGATTCAAGACTTATTTATACGCTGTTTTGAGGACGGATTTATAGATCCTAATTTACGTCCAAGAGCAGAAGAGTGGTGTTTGGTCCTCGCAGATACATTAGGCTTACCAATCGAACACATAACTTTACGTAAAATGCCTTCAAGGCGTATCAAGTTAGATGAGCTAATGCCCCAAATAGAGGATTTAGATAACTTATATCCAAAATATAACAGTGTTGTAGAACCTATAAAACCCCAAACGATTAGTGCTAGGCCTTCTGATGTAGGTTTATTTAAGGCATTGGAGGAGCAACTGAATAAAACTCCAAAAAATAAAGGAATCAATCTTTCAATTATTGGTTTGGGGTTATTTTTTATGGTACTGCATGTTATCATTGGTATTGTATTTATCATTGTTGGTGTTCTTGCAGTTCAGATACTCAAGAGTAGTCGAAAACAAGATGATAAAGGTGCTCTAATTCAACAGTTGTCGGGTTTAGACGTCAGAGGATATGCTTTGGAGCAAATGCTAAAAGTAAAAGAACAACAGTTTAGTGAGGGAATAGAACAAATGAAACGTATGTACAGCAATGCACAAATATATTTTAATACGATTCATGATGATCAGAATAAACCAACCAAACTGATTCTGTTTGAGAGTAACTATGCAACGCTTCGCAAAGAATTATTGGAATTTAAAAAAGAATTAAAGCAGCAAGATCAGCTTGTATACGCTTTACAGGAGAAAGAAAAACGCCAACAAGAAGAAGCCTTGATGCGTTACAGCAAACAACTAAAGACAAACGACATCTTGGCACAATGGAAGACACATTCCTACAATGCCTTGAATGAGAAACTAGGTATTATCAATAAAAATATTGAAAAGAGTAGGGAACAGATTAATGAGGAAATGGAGGAATTAGAGCTGCGTCACCAAAATGAACTAGTAAGAGTCTTTCCCAATTTACAAAAAGAGAAGGAAGCTGTGTTACGAGCGTACCAAGAGAAAATGAAAAAAGAAATTCTCACGGAATATAAGGGAAAATTGAAAGAACACAGGCTATTATTTGAGAAAGAATCTGCTGATTTAAGACAGGAACATATATATAATAATTTGTCAAATGCTAAGCTAGATTTACTACAGCGCCAAGTTCAAAAGCATTATGATATCAAGAAGATTAATAAGAATATACAAACACAAGAAGATATTGTCGATCACTTGATGGAAGAGCAGAGGAATCAATCTAAGGATGCTTCTAGCATGAAAATAAGATTGGCGGAAGATAAATTAAGAGATTTATTACAAGAAAGAGATTTCCTATCAGTGCATTTAGAATGGATTTTAGGAGGAGATTTGCTTCATCCCAATCTCAAAAAATCTTGTATGGGACATTATTACGAAATAAGAAGAGCGTTTTCGAAAGAAAAAGATGAAATTCTGCTTCAACAGAAAGAAGCACTAGATTCTTTAACTATAAAAGATCAATCGTTGACCGTAGACCTTGAGGCAAGAGACAATAGAGTAAAAGAATTGACAGCTACCTACAGAAAAGAACTCAATGCCTTAGAAGATCGTCTAGAAAAAGAAGTAACTGTTTTAGAACAACAATTACCTGATTATTACACTGCTCAACAGTTTTTGGAGCAAGTTTACAGTAGCTATAAGAAAGAGTACAGTCAAATACCGAAACAGATTGAGGAAGAATACAATCAGATCATAGAGAATGTGAACAGATTAGCTAGAATACTAGAAAAAAAGATAAAGAAAATTAACGCAAGATACTTGCAAGAAATTGTTCCTTTATTCAAGAATAAGCGAGATGCACTTAGGGAGTATAAACGTATACAATTAGTATTCTCTAAAAAGCAAAAAGTCTTAAAGGTAATGGCTAAAGATTTAGAAAAGATGCGTACAGTACAACAACTAAGTTCTAAATATTCGGTAACATAACTTCATTTAAACCAGAGCTTATGTCCATGAAGATGTTTTTCTTTTAGCTTTACGTACTTGTTGGAAAAATCAACGAGTTATACTGTCACAGAATGTAAGAGTTACTATTTTTTTACCTAGACTAACCTAATTACTTTGAGTAAGCACAAAGATTATTATACTTATCGAGACAAAGAAAAGCTCAAACTAGCTGTCAAACCCTTTGCAGGTGGAGGAGAAGGGGATTTGTATGCAATAGCAAGTCCTAGAAAATATAGCCACTTGGTAGCCAAGATCTATCATCCCTTCAAGCGTTCCCCCGAACGAGCAAATAAGATTAAATATCTAATCAGATATGCTCCACGTGTTCAAGATCCTAATGTTGTAATAGACAATCACGACTCTCTGATATGGCCAGTGGAGTTAATTTACCAAGGGCGAGAATTTGTAGGAGTCTTAATGCCTTTGGTCAAGGGAGAAAAACTAGAAGTTCTAACTTTGCTCAAACTCCCTAGAACCTTAGGGAAAGATTGGCGCTATTTGGGGCGTAACAGAAGCCATGCAATGGCATTGCGCTTGCGAATCTGTTTTAATCTAGCATTAGCCATACATCAGCTGCATATGGCCGAACGTTATATCTTGGTAGACTTGAAGCCTGATAATGTGATGATACAGTCCAATGGACAACTATCACTAGTAGATATGGACTCTATAGAAGTAGTGGAGAATTCCAAGACTTTGTATTCAGCTCCAGTAGCAACACCAGAGTATACACCTCCAGAGTTTTATCGTAGAACTTCGTCTTATCATCCAAATCAGTATCCTACTTGGGATTTATTTAGCTTGGGTGTTATTCTTTACAAAATACTTTTGGGGGTTCATCCTTTTGCAGCAAGTGCAAAGCCTCCTTTTGATCGTTTTACGGATCTGAGTAACAAAATTAAACATGGACTTTTTGTGCACAGTTCCAATCGAAAAGCTCTTTTCTCTACCGTTCCTCCACCACACGAAGTATTTCATCAGCTTGATAAGCATATTCAGCATTTATTTATTCGATGTTTTGAATACGGACACCAAGAACCTGAGGAGCGACCCACAGCAGAAGAATGGTGTACAGTATTGGCCGAACATTTAAACCTAGAGTTAGACCTACAGTTCCTCAGTTCACGTTTTGCGCATATTCGTGATGATATTAGGGAGTTATTGCCAAAGGGGTTCAATAAAGAACAACTGGAGCAAACGCTCAAAGGTACCTTAAACCCACCGAGAAAATTTATTAAAATACCTAAGGTGAATATTGATCAAGCTCTGATAGCAAGGCTACATGATGCTTTTCCAGAACCTAAGATCCAAACACTAGAGATAAACAGTATGATATTTTTTGGCGTATTTGGTCTTATCATCTTATATGTTAGTCCACTTTTAGGGTGTCTTTGTTTCAGTATCCTAGTGATGGTGGGGGTGAGATTTCTAAAGCATTATCAACCAGAAAAAAGTAAGGAAGAACGTTATGAAATATTAGAAGAGATGACTGGACTGCGTCCAAGCGAAAAATCTTTAGAAAGAAAGATTAAAAGACTACGTAGGCAAATTGGTCAGAAGAATTCAAAACAGCGAAAAAGCTACAAGCGTTATACGAAACTTTATGATGAGTACATTATACTCCAGTCGAGTATATCAGCTAAAATTCGAGCTTTTAAGCGAAAATATAATCAGTTTGTGCATAGGGACTTAGAGGATATGCAGCAATTTCTAAAGACAGAGAATAAGAAGCTAGAGGGACTTCAAGAGCAGCAAAAAAGTGCTATGTTGAATGTCAGAGACGAGTATCTGGAGAAACTTCGTAAGCATCCCGTTTTTGAAAAAGTAAAGATTGATAATTATAGTCTACTGATGGAATTTTTGGATAGAATCCCTGTAAAATTGGAAAATATTCATGACCAGTATCGCAGACAAAAGACATTATTGAATAATAACTATAGGAAACAAACTGCTTTTTTTGAAAAGGAGCTTAGAATCTCTTTGGCAGATGCATATCAACAGCGTAAAAAAGCTCTAGAAGAAAAAATGGATGATGAAAGTTGGGTATTGCAACAGCAGTTAATTACGTTAAACAGTAGACATGACTATGGTTTAGATAAAGATGAGATGCAAAAGCTTCAAGAAAAATATGTCAAGGAGCAGTTTTTTAATTATCCAGAGTATCGCAAAATTAACGATCAAATTGATGACTGTAAACAAGAGTTAGAGGATATCAACATCTTGAAAAAAGGAGGATATAAATTGTCTAGTTTTGAACTACGCTCAGCTAGATTCCTTAGGGAAGAGATTGAAGAACTTGAGGAAGAATTAGACCGATTGGAATATGAACTGGAATACGAAATTTTAAACGATATTAGACATAATGCAGAGAAAAGAGAGAATCAGAAGGGACAAGACTATAATCCAAAATTAGTGAAACAAATTAGCATCAAGCTTAAACAACTCAAACAACAACGAAGAAAAAGTTTGCAAGCATTGAAAGCTAATTACAATTCTAATTTGAGCGATCGTTTAGATAAACTTTTCGAGGAGAATAAAAACTGTCGTCAGCTTAAACAAGAGTACACTCTCAATATAGAAAGTTTAGAACGGAAGTATACAACTGCTGTAGAATCGATTGAAGATACCGCCAAAGCACATATTCAGGCAAAAAAAGACTTGAAAGAAGAACATGATAAGTATCTTGTTAAGCGTTCAGAAGTGGTAGATAAATATAGGAAATTGCATGAAACATATCTTGAAAATATTGACAAGAGAGTGTATAAAGAAAAACGAATCGCAAAAGAAATTACTCATGAGTTTAACCAAGAGATATTAGGGGCAATTAAAAAAATAAGGGGAGTAGAGAGACAATACAAGAAAGCAGAATACGCTTTTTGGGATCTAGATCAGGAGATAGAGAAAGCTTTGATTGAGCTACGTCCTATGGAGACATTAGTACAATGGTTGGATGATAATGAGGAAGATGATGACTAATTCTTAGCTGAAGAATTAAAAATTACCTAAAAAAATATTTTTTGAACAAACTTATTTTAAAAAAAATAGTCAAAATCGATAAAGATTATTTATTTTTGCCACTCGATTTTGACTCCTAAAAAGTGAATAAAATCAAATACAGAACAATATATTTAAAAATTAAGATAAAGAGATGGCAACGAACGATAAAGAAAACAAAGAAGTAGAAAACAAAAATGTAGCGAGTGGCGAATTTGATTTTGATGAATTCAGAAGTCAAGCTTCTAATGTTTTTGAGAAGAATAAAAATATTATCATTGGAGCTTTTGCAATCATATTGATATTGATTGTTGGACTGTACTATTATTTTGTAATGTATAAAGGTCCTATGCAAGAAGACGCACAGATTAATATCTACAAGGCTCAGGCACAAATGGAGCGAGGTTCTCAAGATATTGCAGTAGGTGGAGATGAAAATGTAGTAGGATTTACAGAAATTATTGAAGAATATTCTGGAACACCTGCGGCGAATAATGCGCATTATCAAATTGGTGTGGCAATGATGAAAAGAGGAGATTATGATAAGGCGATTACATTCTTTTCGGAGTACTCTAGTAATGATCCAATTACTCAAGCTTTGGCTTACGGACTATTAGGTGATGCTTATTCTAGCTTAGCTGAGCCTGATGTCGAAAAAGCTCTAGCTCAATACGAGAAAGCAGCCAATCATACCAAAAACGAAGCTGTAGCTTCTCAGTTTTTGAGAAAAGCAGGCTTGTGGTGTGAAGTACAAAACCAACTTGATAAAGCAGCTGATTTCTACAAGCGTTTGAAGAAAGAATATCCACAAGCTGCTCAACAAATGTCTATCGAAAAAGATATCATTCGCGTAACTAAACAATATTAATCCTAGTTGGATTAATCTGCGCATATGAGTTAATAATGAGCCAGAAGTTTCTTGTATACTAATCATTCAGTTCTTAGGTAAGAGCATGTTTGGAAGGTTGTTACTTGTAAGAAAGAGCAGGAGGCCATACAAGAAAAAATCTGCCGACTATAGAGTTAAAAAAGCGAGGAGGTAATCTATCTTCTCGCTTTTTTAGTACACCTAACTGAACTATCTGTAGACTTGTTGGTTAAGCTAGTGTACCTAATCTAATCGTTTGACTTCCTCTTTATACGGAATTCAAAAACAGATGTCGTAACAAAGTAAAGGATTTATTGCAGGAATCGAGACAGCTAATGTAGGGATAATGAATAATCGAGAGGTCTATCTAACACAGATATGGAAAATAAAAAGCTGTCTTTATAAGTAGATAGCCACAATTAATTTGTATTTAATTCAATCAGCCTTTTTGCGCTGCACTTCGTTAAAAAGCCTC
>JAKVCT010000174.1 GCA_022448995.1 Saprospiraceae bacterium | reverse complement strand
AGCCCACTACAGCTACGTTCTGTTCATTAAATCTGACTAAAATCATTCTAAATCTATTCTACGATTACTTTTGTCCTCTTACTTAAAAAATCAACAAACTATTATAATTCTTAAACTACTATTAGTATGAAAAAATGGGAAGAACTTTCGAGAAAGGAAATATCAAAACAATATCTCTGGCAACATGATAAGATACATTACAAATCTCCCAAGACAGGCAAAGAAAGTCACTATGATCTATTAATTTGTCCTGATTGGATTAACATTATTCCTATCACAAAAAACCAGGAAGTGATCATGGTAAAACAGTTTAGACCTGGAGCTAATGGTATTACATTGGAATTTCCTGCGGGAGCTGTCGATACTGGAGAAGATCCAAAAGATGCCGCAACAAGAGAACTACAAGAAGAAACGGGTTCTGCTATTAACGAACCTATTTTGATTGGGAAAACACATCCTAATCCCGCCTTTATAGCCAATACACTTTGGTGTTATGTCTGTGAAGATGCAGAGATAAATGGCGATCAAAACTTGGATCAAAGTGAAGAAATAGAGGTACTATTAGTTCCTATTGAGGAGATTGATCAAATGATTTTGAATGGTGCTATTACACATTCCTTGACAATTGCTTCTTGGTATTTTTATAAGATGTATCGAAGTGAAAAGAGTTAACTAGTTTATACTATTACTATATTAAGCTTAGAAAGCAATCAAGGAATTATACCCATAGGCCAATAAATGAAAAATTTAGAAGGACTTTTAATGGAAATTGATCGGCTTAAGGCAGAGTTAAATACTTAGGCTGTTTCAGTATTAAGTAAATACAACTGATAATCAAATGTTTGCAAAATGAATTTAAAAAGAAATTTACTTCGTTGAGCCCTTCGGGGTTAACTTTGTTGAGCCCTTCGGGATTTTTTGGTCAGCTTTTGCAGCAATGGCAAAAGGTGAGAGAAGAAATATGCTTAATACTGAACCTCCCTACTTACCGTCCTATTCCCGAAGATCGCATGGATAGAATTATGAAGCGATTACGTTTAGATTGGAATTTTCATTCTAATAGCACAGAAGGGAATAGTTTAAGTACTTCGTCTGTCCGAATATTTTAAAACTAAAACCCTAAAGTTGAAAGACTTATGCCCTATAAGACTGTCTATCAAGTACAAGCTATTTAGATAAAAGTGAGTTTGTAGAGCACTTTATGATTCAGTATTAGCTAATACACATTAGCAAGTGTATAGGGGGGGCGCCACCCCCCTATACACTTGCTAATCAACTACTTATATTGTAATTAATTATTTAAAATCTCACTAATTACATCCAATTGTGGAGACAAAATAATTTCTGTTCTACGATTAGTAGCCTTACCTTCACTAGTATCATTAGAAGCTTTAGGTGCATGTTCACCACGTCCAGCTGCAGTTAACTGAGAAGGAGAGACTTTATTATCAATCAATACATCAACAATAGATAATGCACGTTTAGTACTTAAATCCCAGTTCATTTTGGCATCTCCATCCGAATCTGTATGCCCCTCTACCAAGATATTTAACTCCTTGCTATCTTCCAATACAGCAGCCAACTGGATCAAGGCTTTTTTACCCTCTGAACCTACCTTAGAACTACCTGAAGAAAACAATAACTTTTGACTCATAGAAACATAGACTTTTCCACCACGTTCCTCTATAGCTAAATCTGAAGAACTAAACCCTTTCAAGGCATCTTGTAATTTTTGTCTCAATGCCTTAGCCTTAGCATCACGTTCTGCCAAAGCAGCTTCTAGTTCCTTCACACGTTTTTCTCTATCAGCAAGATCTCTTTCCAACTCCTTCTTATAATTTTCTAATTGATCTAGATTAGACAAATTTCCCTCTAGATCCTTACGCAGCTTATCATTTGCATCTTCTAACTCTTTGATCCTATCCTCTAGACGTTCATGTTTACTCTTCAAGGTTTCATATTTAACTTGAATGCGATCTCGCTCATCTCTATAGTTATTACGTTCCTCTTTACATTCATTGCGTTCTTCTCTAAGACTTTCTAATAACTCAAAAGTTTCCTTGTACTTTGACTGTAAATTGCGAAAAGCATTTTCGTTATCAGAGCTCAATTCTTGCTGAGTATCATAACTCTTCTTGAGCTTATCAAAATCCTTTTTCAACTCTTCGTATTCATCCTCTAGATCTTTAATTTTTGCTTGAGCGACTTGAGTTGCTTCCTCGGCTTCTACCCTAGCAGTACGTTCCTGTGCAGCTTCTGCCTGTGCGTTCTGACGAGATTTCACCTCATCTTGGTATTTTCGGTTAGGCACACAAGATGTTAAGATTCCCACTGCTAGTAGGATATATACAAAGTAGGTTATTTTTGCCATGTTTTTAAATATTTAATGTTATGTGTAATATTAGAACTTGATGGATATCAAGGAAACCGCCAACCTCGAAGAGCTCAACGCAGTTAAAAGATCCAATTAAAAATTTAGGTAAGCTCTTTTTCTATAATAATTTGATGGTGAAGTCATTTAAAAATCATCTTCACTGCATTAAATCTAATTCTTAAACAACTTCTATACAAACTTGAAAAGCTCAGCAGAGCTAAACCTTTATGAACTGTAAAAGCCTATCCAAGTAGTTAGTTTATGGTATAAAAAACCCTTGTTAATCTTTTAAGATATTAAAAATTTCGCTCAAATCTGGAGATAAGATAATATCTGTACGTCTGTTTTTTGCTTTATTTTCTACCGAAGTATTAGGCAAAACAGGCACATGTTTTCCACGCCCTGCTGCAGTGATCTTTTTAGGATCAACACCTTTTTCAGTCAACAAATAAACAATAGATAATGAGCGATTTGCACTCAACTCCCAGTTAATCTTATCTGCACCATCTGAGTCTGTGTGTCCCTCAACCAGAATATCTAAATCTGTATTTTGTTTTAATACCTCTGCCAATTGTACTAGAGCTTTACGCCCTTCCTTTCCCACATAGGAACTTCCTTTCTTAAACAATAATTTCTGGCTTAAAGATACATAAACCTTACCATCTCTTTCTTCTACTGTCAAATCACTTGAAGAAAATCCTTGCAAAGCATTGAGTAACTTCTGGCGGAGGGCTTTTGCCTTAGCATCTCTCTGTGCTATTGTTGCTTCTAGTTCTTTAATTCGTTTGGTACGTTTAGCCAAATCTTGACTAAGATTTTGACTATTTCTGAGGAGTTCACCATATTCTGTTTCGCAACGTTCTAGTTCTCTCTGTAAAAGAGAAATTTCATCTTCTTTTTTCTCTAATAGTTCATTTTGTCCTTTGACAGAATCCTGAAGATGATTGTTTTGCTCTTCCAATTTTGCGTAATCTCGCTTGGAGTTCATCAAATCCTGACGCGTTTTTAACAACGTATTTTCTAAACTACTATTAGAACTAGTCACTTCATTAAATTTCTTTTTGGAGACACAAGCGATTTGCAAACTTGCCCAGACACAGATTCCTACAATCAATTGATATTTTTTCATCACTGTACTTAAAGTTAGAAGATTAGAGTTTGGAACATATTTATACTTGGTATATTGACTACTTATATATCTAAAAATAGCGTTAAACATGCTCTTACCAATAGTCCATGAAGATTTAGCTCTGCTGAACTTTTCAAGGTTTGTAAAAAAGTCACAGACTACTAGAGTATCCTACGTAAATTTAGAAAAAAAAACATCCTTGCAAAAGTTCAAGCCAAACATTATGAATTAAATCCCCTTTAACTTCTCTCAATTCAGCTGTGCTCTTAAATCAGAATTAGTTGCACCACTAATTCTGAAGAATTGTAGAAATAGTGGATTTTTACTCAAAAAAGATATATTTTTATATTTAAATACTTTCAAGTATTTATAATAAAAAAATGCTTCCCCCTACCCCTCTTCTATAATCTACCTCAGTTAATATTACTTTTTTGTGACTTTCAAAAAGAAATCTGTCAAGATTGAGAACAGCATAATTACAAAAGATACAAGCATATCAACACACTAACACAATCTCGTATTCAACTCATTTACAACAACATAATTGAATTTCCTTTAAAAATAGCTTATGATTTTTAAACATTGAATAATCATGTATTTGCAAAAAATCATACTACCAAAACAAAGCTAAAATATGAAAATAACTTATTTAACTATCTTATTGAGTTCCTTATTCCTACATCATGTACAAGCGCAACTCAACATCACTTCAAGTGCATCATCAGCTGATATTCAAGTTTGTATAGATACACAAACGGTAGATATTACCTTAAGTGCTAATGGTTCTATTTCAGGTAACAACATTGAAATTCGCCTACCTGTAGGAGTAAACTATGTTCCCGGTTCGGTAAACATACTGAGTAATCCTGGTGGAATTAGTATTACAGAAGCTTCTATTTCAAATCTCCAAAATCCTACCTTTACCTTTACAGGAAGTATGGTTCTTGGAGAAGAATGTATTTTTCAGATCGGAAGAACAGCTGATTGTCAGACACTTCAGTACAGAAATGCAGGCAATCTCTTATTAGACTCTGTCTTTGCAACTTTCAATGGAGGAACACTCACCAACAATCTTACTACAGTAAATACAACTGTAATTCCTTTTGGACTAAATGAAGCATTAACTTCTATAAGTGGCTCAGGTACAGGTGGAACTATAGAAAACTTGGAAGGTTATCCTGGTGATATTCTGACTAGAGAAATTTTTATCAATAATGGAGGTTTGGGCTGTGTAAAATCGGTTGAATTCTATGTTGTAGATGCTGCTAATGGCATACAAATCAATCAATTGGCATATACTGGAAGTACAGCTACCTCGGGAAGTTCCCCGCCAACCACAGCTATTATTCTTACTCCACATACTGTCAATGGAGACACTTCTTTCTACACATTAGATATAGAAGCCTTACATGGGCATAGCTCTGGGGCAAAACTCTGTAATGGAGAAGTCATTCAGCTAGAAGAAACTGTGGAAATTTTAAGTTGTTTTACAAGCATCAGCGATGGTGAAACGCGTTATGGAACTTACTGGAACTGTGGAGCTGTTTGCCAAAATATCAACACCACTTCTGCTAATATTACCAACCCTTCAGGTGTACCTAATTTAACTATTGCCAATGTATCATCTAGTGCAGAAATGAACACAGATTGTTTTGAAGGACAGACTTTTACACGTACATTTAGAATCCGAAATACAGGAACGGTAGATGTTGTAAATTATAATTTTAGATTACGTGTACAGGATCAGAATAATTCGCAAACTGTCCTCCTAGCAGGCACCTCTAATTTCATTGACCATTTAGGGATAAATATGAGTATTACACCTACCTTATTTAATAATAAAAATGCAGAATTTATGGTAGATACCGTTCCTGCGGGTGAAGATGTTTTTGTTACTATTGATGTCCAACATTTATGTCAAGGAGCAAGTACCTGTGGACGTTTCCGTTACAATCGTTTTCAGATATTGGATGGGGCATATGAAGATCCTTGTGGAGGGAGTTATTCTACAGGAAATATAAATTTTAACACAGGAAACAGAGATATCCGAATACAAAATCCGTCGGAAAGTAATTTTCCTGCCATAAACAATGGTCAAATCCTTGGATTTGGGACAACCTTCAGCGATTTGACTGGGATGAATGGAAATTCTACCTTGACTTGGGAAATCATTTTGCCCCCTTGTGGGGTCACTTTTAATAATGTGGCTGGCGCAGTAGATTGGGGCGGAAATACATCTTTGGCTGTTAGCATTTCGGGTGATACAATCCAAGCTGAATTCACGCCAGACAACTCCATTTATGACAATCAAACCTTCAATATTAATCTAACAGGTATTTGTGGATCCTGTGGGACCAATCAGAGCATTCAAAAACGCCTAATTGTACAAACTTGCTCATCAGATCCTAACCATTGTGATGTATGTTTATATTCTACGACAGAAGCACTCACTATCGAAGATTGTAATAGTGGTGGATCTTGTACAGGAATGCGCACTTCCGAATTTTCTTTTGCACGTACCAACTTAGGTTTACCAGATAATGATAATAACCGTTTTGCAGATGCTTCAGGAAGTTTAGACTTAAGTTTGATCAATAGGAATCGTTTTATTGTTTTTGATACAGCTTCTGTAACGATAGCAGGTGTTGTACAAATCAATTCAGGGACACCTGTATATACATTTGGCTATGCTTCTATGGATGTGAATAATGATTGGGGCTTTGTGGATGCTGAGGTTGAGATTTTTGATGCTAGTGCAGGAACATCCTTTACTTGTGCAGGCGTAGTAGGCAACCTCAATAGTGGTACAATGCTTTTTGATTATAGCCCTAGTGAGTTGGCTGCAACTTGTCCGAGCATTGCAGGTTTTGTGTTTGAAGATGGCGATAGTGTTGCTCTACATGCTAATTTAGTGGTGACTACAAATGCTAATAATATTGTTTCGGATAATATTTCAAATATTAGTATTTATGTTTCAGAAGTAGCGAATCCTACAGCTGCGCAAATCGCAAGTTGTGCAGGTAGGAATTTTGCAGGTATTTATGAATTATACAATATCAATCCAGGAATAGATATCGGTGGAAATGGAACGTTTAGTTCCTGTGGAGAGCGACGTGTAGATATTCGTTACCAACCTAAAACAGGTTCTAATAATAGAAACATCGATATTTTCCCATATGAATGGCGACCAATTTCTTTTGCTGATACTTGTACAATAACCGTTCCTGCTGGTTTTGTTTATAATAGAGCTGATGTGAATAGCTTTTTGGGTATCTCAACCTCTGCTATAGATCCTGTTGATCCTAACGCGAATCCATTGGTTTTCATTACAGGTGATTTATATAGAACAGGTGGAATTCCTTCCAATCCTGTACAAGAACCTATATCTGATGGTTTGGATCAGACTCGCTTGCGTGTTTATTTCCAACCAACTTGCGAAACACCAAATGATGTTCAAGTATCTGTTTCAGCTACGATTGATGCCTTCCATCCTTTACCTCAACTTCCTGATAATTTCTTGGACGACTCACGTACCGAAAGTGGTTTGCGTTGGCGCAAACCACAATTGAGTTTGTCTACGATTTCTACACAAACTGCTGAAGGAATCAATCCAACCTTGCAATGGGATATTCGAATTACAAATACAACGAATAATACAGATGCTGCTAATGTATTTTTGGGTGCAGCAACACCTTCTGGTAATGTAACCATCACAGACATTCAGCATATAGGCTCTAATGGCTCAGCTGTTGCACCAAGTTCATTGACCTTGGTCAATAATGTTTGGCAATTTGGTGCGGTGAATCAAACAGAGTATCATGACTTTAGGGTTACAGCTACTTATAGTCAATGTGAACCTGATACACTCTTTATTCTATCTGGTTTTGATTGTCCTGCTTATCCAAGTACTTTATCTGCTTATGCAGCAACTTGTGAGTTTGATAGCTTACCATTGTTTACAGATCCCAAAAGTTCAACTTTACAGTTAAATCCAATTATTGTTGGAGTTACTGATGATATTTGTGATACACTTACCTATTCTTTTACGGTAAATAGTGCTGATGAAGCCAATACTTTAGATCCATTCTTAAATTTAACCTTGCCTCAGGGTATAGTGATGATTGGCAATCCTACCATTGAGTATCCTTTGGGAACAGCACCTCGTGACTTTACAATAAGCCCTGTTGGTTCACTTTTAAGTATTGATATAGGTGCTGCTAATGCACAAACAGCACATACTTTGGATATCAATACTAATGGAATTTTGGGGATACGTGAAGCAGCTAATACCAATGAACGACAAGCAACAGTTACCTTCCAGTTCCGAACAACTTGTGATTTTCAGTCTGGATCGAGTTTCTTTGTACAACCTACTGGAACAGCACCTTGTGGTGAACCTTCTAATGGTAGTAATGTGACTTCATTTGAACCTCCTATCATTATTTCTGGGATTGTACCACCTTATACGATTGCAACCAATGTTGCTATATCCGGAAATTCTACTTGTCAGGATTCTATCCAAGATATTTACATAGAGTTGATTCCCGATGGTGCTTCTACTGGTCGAGATACAGGTTATTTTGATTTACCATTGAATGTAGTTTATGCAGGAAATTTCAATTGTAGTGAAAGCGATGCAAGCTTATGCCCTGATTTTTTGGGTGCACAAATTAATCCTGATGGAACAACTAGCATGATGGTTAAATACCCAAGTACCTGGAGTTTAGGTGATACTATTAATTTTGATTTTGATATCAATACAGCTAATTTTTCAGGTTGCTCTCCATCCGAGCTGATTATAATTGACCATACGGTGACTATGGCAGGCCCTACCTGTGATGCAGATGGTTTGCCTTGTGGCGATATTCAAGTAATTACAGGACAAGCCAATCTGAATTTTGCAGTACTCAAACCTGATCTTGAGATCAGCAATGTACGAGCTGTAACCAATGTGGTTACTTCTGGGCGAAGTTATTCTATTAATTTTGATATTCGTAACAACGGAACTGATGCTCCTCATGGTCTCATTGCAGAATTCTATTGTGCAGATGCTACAGGTGAAATAACAGGTGTTTTATTACATAGTCATGCGATCAATGTCCCAATTTTGAATAATAATACGGTTACGGAAAATGCATTTTTCACGAGTCCATTTGCATGTAATAATATAGACGGTATCGCCATTCTGATTACAGAAAGGACAGCTACAGGACAGAGCCAATGTATTTGCCAAAATCATAAAACAGTGGTAACAGATATTCCTGCTGATCCTGATTTGCCTTTAGACTGGTTATATTTTGATGTAAATAAACAAGGAAAACATGCTCAATTAAATTGGGGAACAGGATCTGAAATCAATGTAAAAGGATTTGAAGTAGAACATGCTGTCCAATCGCCAAATGGTTCATTTGAGTTTAAAAAAATAGATTTTGTTGCTACCAAAGGAAATGGTAATGCTGTGAATGCTAACCATTATGGTCTACTGGTAGAAAACTTAGCACCAACTACACATTATTTCCGACTACGCCAAGTAGATTTTGATGGTGAATTTAGTTATTCTAATATTCGGGTGCTCACAATTGATGGAGAAGGTACTAAGGCTAAAATTTATCCAAGTTTACTGAATTCCAGTCAACCTCAGCTATATTTATATGCACCTATCGAGGATCACCTACGTATTGAGTTATACTCTATTTTAGGCGAACGTTTGGCAGTCTTACATAATGGCTTGGTCTTAGAAAACTCCCTAAATATTTTATCCTTAGATCGGAATCATTTCCCAGCAGGTAATTACATTATTCGTATAAATGGTGCAATTATCCAGATGAATCAGAAAATAACAATTAGCAAATAATATTTGTTTTCAAGTATAAATAACACACATAATCTGTGTCAAAAACTTAATGTTTAATATTATGATAGGCTATTAGGAGCTAAATCCTAATAGCCTATTTTTCAGCTAGATCCATTCTTAATACGATTCACAAAAAAATAATGATTCTTTATCTACTTGCCTTCTTAATCTAGCTAATAAAACCTTATATTCGCGCCTTCTTAAAGATATACATGAAAAAAAATTGGTATAAAAATTAGAATAAATGAAAAATACATTACAAAGCTTTACGCGTAATCCCAAAAACGATATATTATCAGGTTTGACTGTTGCTTTGGCATTGGTGCCAGAAGCAGTAGCTTTCTCTTTTGTTGCAGAAATTGATCCTTTAGTAGGTTTATATGGAGCTTTTATGATGGGACTAATCACAGCTCTTTTTGGTGGACGTCCAGGTATGATTTCAGGTGCGACAGGTGCTATGGCTGTCGTAATGGTTTTTATCATTCGTGAAGGAAATAGTGTGGGAGAAAAACTAGCAACACCTGTAGATGATCTAGGTTTGCAATGGCTTTTTATCACCTTGCTGCTGGTCGGAGTCATACAGATTTGTGCAGGAGTTTTTAGACTTGGAAAATTTGTGCGATTGATCCCACATCCAGTAATGATGGGATTTGTGAATGGTTTGGCGATTGTGATATTCTTGGCACAATTGGGCATGTTTAAGGAGAAAGTAAATGGTGAAGAACAATGGCTACAAGGG
>JAKVCT010000173.1 GCA_022448995.1 Saprospiraceae bacterium | reverse complement strand
AAGGCTTCAACACCTTTCCAGAAATCGGTTTCAAAAGCAGCTCTCAACATATTCATCCCCATTGCTTCGGGTTTGTTGATTGGCATAGTCGGAATTTGCAAACTCAAATTCCGCAAGCCGCCTGCTTCTGCCGCCATTACTGGGGACAAATGAACTATACTTGTTCGAACACCAATTTGTTTCGCCAAACGAATAACTTCAGCTACACGCCCAGCAGGAGAATTTTCGTATCCATCAGACAAAATAAAGATGGTATCTAAATCTTTCTCCAACAAATTCACCAAAGCATCTGCCAAAGCAGTACCACCCTCAGGTTGTGGCAAGACTTGCTGACTAGTAGCAGAACTGTATTCTACAAAAGCATATTTACTGGCCGCCACTAACATATCACGCGTTGCCAAGCTGATCGCCATTGGGCGCAACTGTTGAGTTGTATTTCCGAACATAGAAGCAGAATTATCAATCAAAATACCTACTCGATCAAAGCTTACAGGCAATTGGCTGGCTGCATGTTTAGCCTTGCTCACTAAAGCTTGCATAATGCTCGCTGTCATTCCACGTTCGTAAGCATACAAGTACAAACGGACTGCATCGTATCTTCGAACATCCATCTCTACCTGCACAGTGCTTTTTTCGGCTTTGCGCTGTATAGTCATCTTTTGACTATTGGTCAACTTCTTCTTAGTCAATTCTAAAACCTCGGCATTTGTTCGGTTCGTATGGTAGCAACTGCGGATACCTTCCAATACCTCATAAGGTAAAATTCCACCTTTTTCCAAGTCTACCTTTGCATCTCCAAATGCTTTCAATAAAGGCAATTGATATTTCCGTTTAGATCCCAAGATGAAACCTACACATTCTAATACTTTTTCTGTTTTGGTAGAAGCATATTTCAAGATATGTGCTTGAACAATCTTAGTTTCTTTAGCTGTTTTTTCCGCTTTCGCTAAAATCATCCTCAAGATACTTGTCATTCGCTTGCCCCAAGCATGTTGCAATGCTTGTTTTAACTTAGAACGGTAACGAATCGTCCACAATTCTAAGTTGCGACTGCACAAAATATATCTCAAGATCAATTTGCGCAAGCGAGAATTATTAACACGTGCTTTAGACAATGCTAAGAACAATTTCAAAGCTCTTTGTGGTGGCAATTTATCAATCAAACGCCCAATTACTTTTTGTTCTTGTTCACTAGATAAAATACAAGCATTGACCGTATCAAACGAATTAGACAAGAGGTATTTCATTCCTATTTGAATAGAATAATCTGTCGCACCAGGCAATAGCAAAGCTAAGCTATAAAGTCCTCTATCCACCTTAAATAGATCTTGGTGAATCGCAGAAACTGCATTTTCTTGTTCTTGTTTGGTGTTGTAAAAGGTTGCGCGATTTGTCGCGGTAGATACAGTGTCCAAAAAGCTAAAAAATAGCTTTCGGGCTGCATCTTCATCCATCTGTTTAACACGCTGTTCCTTTACGGGTCGAGTTGTTTTTTTTACTAGTGTCATTATTTTAGAAGTTAAGTCATCATTAGCAAATTGTTTTGGATTGAATGGGCTAAAGTTTTATAGGTGAAATGCTTAAAATTATCATTGAATCTCAGCATTATTAAAGTATTCATTACACTTAAAAAAAAGGACACACCTACATTGTACATATAAAAAATAGTAAGCCGACTCCCCTTTTGGCAAGTGGGCTTACTAGTAATGATTAAGGTAGGGTATAAGTTATGTATTTTGTCTACTGAACTACGAGGGCTTATGTTTTTAGTTAATTTGCTTGATTATAAGCAATATAGAGCCCTCGGTAGGAGTTGCACCTACGACCTTTGGGTTATGAATCCAACGTTCTAACTGTAATAACTTATCAGTCCTTAAAATATATCTATAGTATTTGATGGTTGTGTAACTAATAAAATTAGTAAGCAACGGTGCTTTTTGGCTTTTTCCTAGTAAAAACAAAAAGTCAAATACTATTAAATATCTATAGTATTTGATGGTTGTGTAACTAATTAAATTAGTAAGCAACGGTGCTTTTTGGCTTTTTCCTAGTAAAAACAAAAAGTCAAATACTGTTAAATATCTATAGTATTCGATGGTTGCGTAACTAATTAAATTAGTAAGCAACAATGCTTTTTGGCTTTTTCATAGAAAAAACAAAAAGTCAAATACTATTAAATATTAAGATGTATAAAATACGGAATAGGTAGTGTGTTTAATCTATTTGGCATAGAGATTATCTATCTCTGACAACTTTCGAGATTGTCGATGCTGAATTTACGATTCAGTTGCTTTCTGTATAAACACTTCAGTTTCCGTACGATAATAGATTATTAATCAATAACCTATTATATAAAGTTCTTATGATCAAAATTAGTTAAGTTTGGTGTTTAACCTTAGTTCATAGGTTTTCGCCATTAATTGAATATCAATTAGTAAGAAAAAACATTTCACCATTCTTCCGTATTATACCATAGATACAATACAGATGGAAGAAGAGGGATTCGAACCCTCAAGACGTTATGAGCGTCGACTGATTTCTAAAATCAGTGTGTTTACCGATATGTTCTGTAGAAACACCATAGTTCCTGATTAATCTCATAAAATATTGGAAAGTTTCGGTTAAGGTAATCAGTCAATTTTTGCGAAGAAGGGAATCGAACCCTAGACAAATAAAATGTGAGTTTATCGTTCAGCCATTGAACATGCGGTATTGACTTATAAGTACCGAATTCGATGTTATAAATGGAATAGGCGCTTGTTTAGTTCCCAGACGATTCATTTTTTTATAAAAAAATTAAACCTAAAACCATAAACTACTAATAATCAACACCTTAAAGTCAATTTAAAATTTTAAATCAACCACAAATATCATCCAAAGCATTATCACAAACGTTCTCTACACACTGATCTGCATTACAATTATTAATACTATCACTACATTGGCTCATTGAATCATTACATTGATCCATTTGGCAACCACTACCACCACAATCATTTCCACCTCCACAGCCTCCGCCCCCACCATCACAACCAAACAGCGGAACAATTCCAGTTCCAATCAAAACCATATGGAGAATACTAAAACGTCTTTTGTAGGCAAAAGAAACTAGAGTTTTACTTCCTTCACAAACCTGATGCTGAAACTTACCAAACAGTGTAGTTCCTGTCATTTGAATACGACTACGATTGTACTCTAAACTGTTGCTCAAGGCAACTTGAAATGCCAAAGGCAATTCTGCTTTATTTTCTTCAATCAGGTTTAGGATCTTTTGTTCTAATTCCAAATATTGATCACAATAATCAGCATACAACTGTTCCAAATGATGATCCTTTTCTAAGGCATCTTCTACGATTGGATTCAACTTATGCTTTTGCCAATCCTTTTTCAAATCCAAAATGGGATCTAAAACCGCAATCAATTCACCTACATAAGCAAAGATTTCTGTTACAACTGCTTTCTTATGTTCAGAAGCTTGAGAACGTTCTACAATCTCCAAACTCAAGACTCTAGACAAATCATTGGTTTGCTTTCGAATCTGAGCAAAAGGCGCTTCTGGCGTCTGACTAATATAGATATAATCAAGAATCACCTGCTCTGTATTTGGACTCAATTTTTTTAAAGTTGTACTAGCTTTTTTGCCTAGTTTCTTCTCGATCCAACGATTTAGGCTCAATGGATTCCACTTAGCTTTGTTGTCGTCAGCTAAATTATCTTGTACCTTTAGCCAAGCTAAAATCACAGAGAGTTCTGCAGCTAAACTTGCTGCTTCGTGCTGATAAGCAGCTCTCTTTTTCAACATCAGTTGAGTTGGGCAGCGTGTTTCTAGGACTTGTTTGTCTGGCAAATCATTTTCGATTGCCAATAAAACTAAACTTAATTCTGTATTCAATAACAAAGTCATCGGAAGACTATGTTCTGTGCGTAAAGCATTGCAAAGTGAGCAATAAGCTTGCATGAATTGTGCATTCTGTGCTTGCTCTCCCCTTTTGAACTTGGGAATGATGTTACCTACCATTTTACTTGTTTTTTGGGTAAAGAAATGGATTGACGTAAAGGATACGTCAAAAAATAAAGAGGTACTAAATAAAAAACATAGGGCATGCTTTTAATCACAATCAGACTGACCGCGATATAGTTAAAATAACCACTCAATAAAGGGCTAAACAACAGTAGTTTTTGGAAAAATTTGATTTGCAACAGGTGATATATATGTACACTTGCGTAAATGCTGAGCAACAAGATCATAGAAGCATAATACCATTCTAAATTCATTAGATAAATACATAAAATTAATCCTCCAATGATTAGTACTTGTAGACTCAAAGCATAAATTTTTAATCGCTTAGGCAAATGATAAGCACGATCATCTAACATTTTGGCACCTGTAGCAATGACAAAGCTCTTAGCACCAAATTCGTAATCAGTTTTCAAATCTTTTAATCCACTAGGGACACTATTAAGTTGTAACAAAACCAAAGATAATGTTCCAGCAAATGCATAAACTAAAGGTGATAAGCTAATCGACAAAGCGAAAGCAATAGCCAAAACCAATAAACCTAAGGATAAGGCTAGACAAAACTCAGCAATAAAACGTAACATCACTCCGCGCTTACTCCATATATTATAGACAATACTAGACAACATACTCAAACTCAATAAGGCAATTCCCATACCCCTCCCTCCTAGCAATCCGATATAAGTAACATAAGCTAATAAGGCTTGAAGAATCGTAAATCCAATAGCTTCTTGCATATTCAATGCACCTGAAACCAAAGGACTTTTTTGACGATAAGGTACTGTTTTATCTATTGGATAATCAACACAATCATTCAAGGCAAAGCCAAAGGCGTGTACCCACATCCCTAGAGCGATTGCACCTAGCCAAATTTCTAATCCATGAGATTCTGGTAATAAACATAGGGTAATTATACTTACACTAATCGTCAGTGGCATCATGCCCAGCCGAGAAAGATTGAGATAGGCATTGAGTTTCCTTTGTAGATTTCTTCGCTTGGAGAAACCTAACATGAGATTTTCTTTCATAACAACAGAGATTTTAGCCAATCGTAGTTTGTGATATTTTAGGGTTTTATCAAAAAAAAATATCTTTTCTTGCTTCTGAACAATCAGAACTTTCGAAAAACCTACGAACAAAAGGAATTGAACAAAGTAATAATTTCCAAATGGTAGTTATTTAAGCATATATGGTGGGTGTGGTTCCTCTTAGCCATTCGCGCTAAAAGAATAGATTTTCGAATAGAGTGTGATTAGGTAATTATTTTAAGTTTAATACCTAATTTTTGGAAAGGTTATCAGCCATGCCCCACGAAGTGGGCAATGAAAAATTAAAAGTTAACCATGAAATGCTCAGCGCAGCTAATAATTAATAATAGATGTAGCATCCGTTGATTCCATGACATGTATAACATATGAGTTCTGAAGGAACGACATGTAACAACATAGTGAGTAAGCACTATGCTCTATGCCAAAAACACATCATACACAGTACATTTTTTAGCTTCGCTGAGCATTTCGTGGTTCATTATTAATTTATACCTACTGAGCAGCACCACGCATAATAATTTCTACTGCGTTTTTCAAATAACTGTAAGGCAGAGAAGCATAAGACCGATTCAAATCCGAAGCTAATTCACAAATATATTCTGTATGAAAAGGCAAATGCATAAACAAAGCACTCCCACCTCGAATACCTACATAGTGTAAAGAATGGTAATAAACATAATTACACAAATAATTTCCAGCATGATTTGATACCATACTTGGAATCCCTTTTTCACAGAGTTTATGGGCTAAAAAATCAACATTTAGATTGGTTTTATAAGCCATTGGCTCGCCTTCTAGGATCGGGAAATAACTGGATTCATTAGGTGGAACACCTAAGTTTTGAGCAAAATGTTCGAGCATAACCACATTTGCACCAGCATTCAAACCTAAATTAAGAATAAAAGTAGGTTGATAATCCGACAAAATCTTCGGATATTCGTCCTGCATTTGAGCAAAGTCGACTGCCAATACTTGGGATTTTAGTTGAATTCCCAAACAAGCTTTTATTTCTTTAGCTAGACGTTGCGTTGGATTTACACTGAAGGAAGCAAAGGGTTCAAAACCGGTTAGTAAAACTCTTCTTAAGCTCATATTCTTAATTATTGAAACTGATTACATGATAGATCGTTCTATTCCGCCAAGGATTCACAAGATACAAGTTCCAGAGTTATATCAAGCAGAAAAATGCATTTTAAACAATGGAATTCCTGTACATATTATCCGTTTGGGCACTCAGAATATTATAAAACTAGAATTGACCTTCCGCGCGGGACGCTGGGAAGAGAACCAAGCTTTGGCTTCGAGAGCAACCGCTGTTTTATTAAAATCAGGCACAAAAACTAGAGATGCAGATCAGATTGCAGATCAATTGGAATTTTATGGAGCAAAGCTCAAAATCATTGATAGTTTTGATCATGTCAAGCTCCGATTATACTGTCTCAACAAGTATTTAGAAAAGCTTTTGCCTATTCTAACAGACCTTTTGACTGAAGCAGTATTCCCTGAAGATGAATTAAAAAAGTTCATCAAATTCAATAAGCAACGCCTAAAACTACAACTCAGTAAAAATGATGTGGTTGCTTATCGCGAATTCACTGAAGTACTTTTTGGAAAAACTCATCCCTATGGTTACAATAGTAGTGCAGATCATTATGATGCTTTGAATATTGAAGTGCTCAAGGAACATTTCCAACGCTGTTTCACTGCAAGCAACTGTCATATTATTTTAGCTGGCAAACCCTTAGAAGATACGATTCCTTTGCTGAATCAATATCTCATACAATTGCCTTTGGGTGGAACATCTTATGCTGAACGTAATTTTGAAATTCCTGCTCACCCCTTACCCAAGCTACATTTACCAGCACCTAAAACATCTGTACAAGCTTCTATAAGAATTGGTAGACGCCTATTTGGTCGTAAACATCCTGATTATGCCGCTTTTTACTTTGCTAATACGCTTTTGGGAGGCTATTTTGGAGCGAGGCTGATGCAAAATCTACGGGAAGATAAGGGATATACCTACAGTATATACTCTTCCTTGGAAGCACTCAAACGACATAGCTATTTTTATATTTGTACAGATGTTGCTACAGATGTAAAGGACTTGGCCATCCGGGAAATATATTTAGAATTAGAACGTTTACAAGAAGAGAAAGTCAGCGCTGAGGAATTAGATATGGTGCGTAATTACTCGATGGGTATGTTACTGAATGCAATTGATGGACCGTTTAATGTCTCAGGTGTTTTAGGTGAGTTAATCAGCCATGATATGGAAGCTAATTTCTTCCAAAACTTAATCAAAGTGACACAAGAGATTAATGCCGAAGAAATCCAAACGATTGCTCGCAAGTATCTACAAAAAGAACAATTATCAGAAATTGTCGTAGGCTAAATTCAAACAAAATGAAAGAATCCTGCGTTTTTACAAAAAACTATCAATGCCAAAACATAATTTAACCTATCCGATAGGAGTTGTTCTATTTTTATATAGTTTTCTAGGCTTCATTAGCCCACAACAGCTCTATGCACAGAGCATTGACGATCTGTGTATTCGCCATTTTGCCCCCTTGCAAGTTGATTCACTAACTTGGTCTGTGAATAATATTTGTCCTAATTTTGATGCTTATATAATCATTGGGACAAATGATCTCAGTACAGGTACTATTCCTTTGGATACGATTACAGATCCTAATCAAACTTCTTATGCTTTTCCGAATAGTAATGGTAGTACCTGGTATTATGGAATTGGTCTCTTGTGTGGTGGAGCATTTGTTAGTACTTCAGGTTTGGTGTCTAGCCAACGTCCAATCACACCAGATATACGCAGTGTGAGCATTGTGAACGGTCTGCCTGTTTTGTCTTGGTATGCTAGCCCTTCTCCAGATGTGATTGGCTACCAAATTTACAAGGAAAATCCTTATGGCTCTGGGGATTATTTTCCCTACCCAAGTGCAGGATCCTTGGCTTCAGGAACAAGCTTTACAGATATAAATGCCACTGATCTTAACGTGCGTTATGCAATCACTGCTGTCACCCCTTGTGATGAAAGCTATTTGGGTCTGGGAACTGTCTTGGATGGAACAACAGGTCCGCATAGTTCTATTCTTATAGATGGTAACTTAGATCCTTGTACCCAAAGCTATCAGCTAGAGTGGAATGCTTACGAAAACTGGGGATCAGGTGTACGTGAATATCAACTTTGGGCAAGCTTTAATGGTGGAGTTTTACAACAGGTAGCTAGTATTGATGGAAATCTTACCAGTTACACTTATACAGGTCTAGAAGATGACCAAACAGTGGTTTTTGAGCTCAGAGCTTATGAAAATGATCATAATAATTTGGCTAGAACCAATCAAGTCACGGTAGTATCAGCTGTCAATCGTCCTATGGACTTTTTATATTTAACCAATTTAACGGTTACATCCAATGCAAGTATTCAGGTAGACTGGGAATGGGATACTGATGTCGATTTTAACTATGCAGAGATACTCACTAGTCCTGATAATTCAAGCTACAACAGCCTGCAAACCTTAAATGCTATCACAGGAGCTTTTGAAAGCTATGAAGATTTAATTAATTTACCTTCAGATGCTCCTTATTACTACAAAGTTCGATCGTATGATGTTTGTAATCAAGCTGTCACTAGTAATCTTGCTAAAACGATTCATCTAACTGGGGCTACTGCAGATAATTTTCAAAATGTCTTGGAATGGTCTGCTTTTGATATGCAATATGCAGAACTGGAAGAGTATCAATTGTACGAAATTGTTGGAGGAAATACAAAACTCGTTGGTACTTTCACAATCGACCAACGTTCTTATATAGATCTGGTAGATGCTAATCGTCCTTCTGAAGCAGAAACTTGTTATTATATTATAGCTAAAGGAAAACTTATGCTTCCTAATGGGCAGATTCGCAGCATCCAAAATAGATCCAATACAATTTGTTTGCAGCAAGCAGCAGTAATGTACATGCCTAATGCCATTGCTCCAACAGGTAAGAATCAGAAATTCCGTCCTGTTTTTGTCTTTGGCCAAAGCATCAGCAACTACTCAATACAGATTTTTGATCGTTATGGAGGAACAGTATTTGAAACTGCTGACTATCGGGAAGCATGGGATGGAACTAATAATGGACAGAAAGTTCCTCAAGGGGTTTACGTCTATCTAGTTCGTTTTACGCAAGCTTCAGGGGAAGTAATAGAAGAGCGTGGAACGGTCACGGTCATTTATTAAATAATACAAGACCTTCGAGGTTTTATAAAACCTCGAAGGTCTTGTAAAACCTCGAAGGTCTTGATAGTGCTAGCGCATACCACCGCTTACCGTCAAGGTTTCTCCCGTAATATAACTAGATAGATCTGAAGCTAAGAACAAGACCACATTAGCAATCTCCTCTACAGAGCCATATCTACGTAAAGCTGTACTATCAATCACAGCCTTTTTAATATCATCGTCCAAAGCAGCAGTCATTTCAGTTTCGATAAAACCTGGAGCAATTGCATTGCAACGAATATTTCTAGACCCCATTTCCTGTGCCAAAGACTTGGTAAATCCTATAATACCTGCCTTAGAAGCTGCATAATTACTCTGACCTGCATTTCCTGTAATACCAATTATAGAAGTAATATTGATAATACTACCTTTCCTAGCGCGCATCATTGGACGCATAACATTCTTAGAAAAGTTAAATACAGATTTCAAATTTGTATTCATCACATCATCCCACTGTTGCTCATTCATACGCAACAACAGATTATCACGTGTAATCCCAGCATTATTCACTAAGATATCAATCTGACCATAATCAGCTATGATTTGTTTGATCAATTGCTCTGTTTCTGCAAACGAACTCGCATCTGATGCGTAAGCCTTTACCTCATAGCCATTCTTTTCAGCAGCGTTCACTACTGATTCTGCTTTTTCTGAGATTGAGCGACAAGTAAAAGCTACCTTTGCTCCTTGTTCTGCTAGTTTCTGAACAATTGCAGCACCAATTCCTCTGGAGCCTCCGGTTACTAGAGCAACCTTATTTTCAAGAAGTTTCATAAACTCTTTTTTTGAATATAATCATGATTATCCTAAGTTTCTCTGTGGATGCAGAATATAATTCTCTACAATACAAATCAACCTATGAGTCTCATTAATGAAATGGTTCAAATTCGTGGCGCAATATTAGACAAAAAAGCTAGTATAGCCAAATTAAAAAGAGTTACTTATTTTTTAATTTTGGATTATTTGCATGACGTTCTGCATCTCGAATCGAACGTTTATCCATGATTTTTTGCAAGACAGCTCCTAAATCTACCCCTGTTTGATTGGCCAAACAAATCAAGACAAATAGAACATCCCCCATTTCTTCTGC
>JAKVCT010000172.1 GCA_022448995.1 Saprospiraceae bacterium | reverse complement strand
TATCGGCGATAAAAAAGGTAAAAAAGTGGTCAAAATCAATGGATTTGATGCAGTGAAGATGATTTTTAAACAACTTCAATGTATTAATACTTAGATTCAAAATCAGCTATCATTTGGTTTAATTGCTTAACCTCTTCTGTTGAAATGCGTTTCTCTTGTTCTGCAATGACAATTATATCAACTACATATTCATATTCTATTCTACCTTTTATTTTTCCTCTTTTGAGGATTTTTAGCAACTTATTTTCTCTCTTATAATCCAAATTTTCTTCTTGGATTCTTTTCCAAAAATATTCAACTGTTTTTCCTGATGCTTCTTGAAAATAGGTGAAAACAGCTTCAATTAGGTACTTTAGAGAAGCTATTTTTTTGAACTGAGGAGCTGGGTTTAAAGCCATTTCCTTGTATTGTTTATATGCTGCAATAGCTTGATCAACCTGAACTTTTGTTAAATCATCAGGCTGATATTTTTGATGGGCTTCAATAGCTATATCTATTGCTTTGGTTAATTTATTAGCTTCATCTGTATAATTTCTTCTCATCTGTTTCAAATAACTTTTAGATTTAAATTTCTGGTTTACCTACTAACCGAAAATCTAATTGATCTTGGAGTTTATCAATAATAAAATCATTAGCAATAATTTCCTCTTTTTCCCAAGGTGCAAGAATTGTTTTTAATCTTTGGAGACTTTCCTTGATTTCTGTGAGTAATCTCTTTCGCTCAAGATTATCCAATGTTTTTGTAGATAGGCATTCGGTCTCTTCTCGGTTTAGTAACTTATTATATAAGTAGCTTAGGTATAATTTAAGATTGTTTTGACTTGCAATGTAAATAGATTTTTCCAATGTAGAACTTAGATCTTGAGAAATTGCTGTTTCAAAATTAATAGAATAGATCAAACCATCTGTATAGGAATAGGATTCCTCAAAATAGCTTGGGAAAGTATCTTTGATTAATCTTTTTGAGAGTAACTTGGGTTGAGCTTGCATTTTATCATTTAGTTTAGACATGTTTTTTAACAACTTTCTAATATAAGAATCATTATTTGTAGAATCTATAAGCACAAGAATTATTCTCAAGCTTTTTTCTCTAAAAGATATATTTTTTGTAAAAAATATTGTACTTTTGGGGCATAATGAGACTTCAACTATCTGCCATATTATTATTTATATTTATTTTAATGTTTCAGTTTTTTAACAAATATGGAACAACAGATATTATATGCTACCAATTCAACAAAGCATATATAACAGCAGCGTTTTGTGAAAACAAAGAGAAGCCTCAATTAAAGTGTAATGGTAAATGTCATCTGAAAAAAGTTATCCAAGAAAAGAAAGAGCAAGAAAGTGAACCTCAGCAAAATTTTGAAACAGAAGAAGAACGAATCAACCTGTATCAGAATCAAGAATCTAAAATTGCTAAAGGGAATAACCATATCGATAACTACAATCTTACTTTCTTAGGAGAAGAAACTACTCACCATTATAAGAACACTTATACTTATCTTCACATTTCAGGCGTATTTCACCCTCCAAAAGCCTGATTTACATATTATTAAGTTTTTATTAGATCATATTGTAATATCTAAATGAGTTGTTTGAAATCAACTTGATTAAAGCACCTTATTGCTTTTTTTGAGTAGGATCTAGCAAGCTTTAGCTACAATTTTATTTGCTTACATGGTGGATAAATAGTAGCGTCATATTTGGATAGAATTTGATTAAGATCGTGATCATTTTTGTGACTATGGTTAAAGCTATAGTTCTGTGACAATACCTATTCTATTGTGACAAAAAATGCATATTCTTATAATATTCTACCTAAGAATTATAATAAAATGATACTAATCCTGATCTAATTGAGTAGCCTATTTTGGTTTTAGGCTATCCAAGCAATCCTATATTTACACAACAACAATGTAAGTTGTGTACAGGAATTTCTATGTCTATATCTAAGCTTTATTTATTGAAATAAATACTTAAAAATAGATTAAACTTATTGTGTTTTTAATAAAAATATTATGTTAAAATATATACTTTTAATTACGTTTTATATCCTATTGTCTAATAATTTAACTCTAGCTCAACATTCTTATAAAGGGACAATTACCAGCGCTCAAACAGGAGAACCATTGATTGGAGCGAGTATCTTTGTAGAAGACCAAGTCATTACAGTAACCGATAATAATGGCGATTTTGAATTTGAATTAGAGGCACAACCCAATATTTTTACGGTTCAATATGTAGGTTTTGAAGTTCTAGAAATGGAAGCTGCGGCAATGACTGGTTTGATTAAATTAGAAGAATCAAACACTTCCATCAATCAGATTGTAGTATCAGCTAGTCGCAATCAACAAGAACGTTCTGATGCGCCAATTGCGATTAATTCTTTATCCAATCAGACCTTGAAAGATGCCAAAGCTACTCGACTAGATGAGGTATTGAATAAGGTTTCTGGGGTATATATGGTAGACTTGGGAAATGAGCAGCATACGATGGCAATTCGCCAACCCATCAATTATAAAGGTCTATTTCTGTACTTAGAAGATGGTTTACCAATTCGTCCAACAGGTGTTTTTAATCATAATGCACTTTTGGAAATGAATATGGCAGCTTTGAGTAGAATTGAGATTATCAAAGGTCCAAATTCGGCTTTGTTTGGTAGTGAAGCGATTGGTGGAGCAATCAATTTTATCACTTTGCGCCCATCGGCTAGTCCAACGGCACATATCAGTTTGCGTGGAAATAACTTGGGGTATTGGAGAGGTGATTTTAACGCTTCTTCTACCTTTGGTAAGTTGGGAATTGGCGCTTCGGGTTATTATGCTTTTCGCAAAAATGGTTTTAGAGAACATAGCGATTTCAATAAATTGGCACTCACCTTTAGAGCAGATTATAATTTTGATGATCAGAACACATTGACACTAGATGCAAGCTATATTGATTATTCTGCAGACATGACAGGGAGCATGGATAGTAGTTTCTTTTATGGACAAGATTACACTAGCCAACAAACCTTTACCAATCGGGAAGTAGATGCATTAAGAACTAAATTGGTGTATAATCATTATTGGGAAAATAAAGGAAAAACCACAGTGGCAGGTTTCTTCAGAAGAAATTCAATTCGTCAGAATCCTTCTTATAGAATTCGTGATGATTACTCAGCTTGGGCAAATCCAAATGGTGATCCTAATTTAGCACATAGCGAAACGAATGATAATAGTGTGATGAGTTTGGGCTTGATTGCACAACATCAGCATAAAGTAGATATCCTTGAAGGAATGAAGGTGAATGTGGGAGCAAGTTTGGATTATAGCCCCAATACTTATGTGTCAAACTACATTCGAGTAACTAAAAGTGATGAGGGAATTTATACTGCTTTTGAAACTACCGATAGTGTCTTGACTAACTATGAAGTGAAGCTCTTGAATTTGGCGGCTTATGCCAATATTGATCTAAAAATCACGAAGAATTTGCAGTTTTCTGCTGCTTTGCGTTTCGATCAGCTGAATTATGATTTTATGAATAATTTGGATGAAAATGCTTTTTCTGCTGCGGCTGATAATCTAGATAATTTCTCTGCTTTTGCGCCTAAAATTGGTTTGACTTATGACTTTGGAAAAGGAAATGGTTTGTTTGCCAATTTTAGTCAAGGATTTTTGCCTCCACAGATTAGCGAGTTGTACAGAGGCGTAGAAATTCCAAGTTTGCAGCCTGCTAAATTTAATAATTATGAACTAGGAGGTTGGTTTAAGCCCTTTTCTAAGCTTTCTTTTGATTTCAGTTTGTACTTAATGGATGGAACTAATGAAATCATATCGGTACAATTGCCAGATGGTACAAGGGAGAATCAGAATGCAGGAAAAACCAGACATTTTGGGATAGAATACGGAATCAATTGGGCAATTACTAAGGATTTATTCTTCCGAATTAACGGAACAAACGCAAGACACTTGTTCTTAGATTATATCGAAAATGGAGCAGATTACTCAGGTAATGTAATGGGACAAGCACCCACTTGGATTTGCAATTCTGAGTTGACTTATAAACCCTTATTTTTGAAAGGATTTCGCATTAGTGTGGAGTGGCAACACATCAATAAATACTTTATGGATAATGGAAATACAAAGACATACAAGGGATACCATTTGTTTAATGCTCGTTTGGGATATGAGTTTAAAGGTTTTGAAATTTGGCTAAATGGGATGAACCTGACCAACCGTTTGTATGCAACAGTAGCACGCGCAACGGCTTGGGGGCAGCGCTATAGTGTAGGAGAACCGCTAGCAATTCAATTTGGTTTAGGATACACTTTCCGTAAATAAGCAGTTGGGATTTACTACTTGAGTGAGAGTAAAAAAATGTTCAGAATAGATTCGGTACACATATGTTTTTCTACACATTTTGGAGAGGAGTTGAGGAGACTCACTTCTCTTTTTTAATATAAAATAGAACTATGATTAGATATATATATCCCTTGCACAAACGCCTATCTATCTGGGTTTTAGTTCCTGTAATAGCATGGTGTTTGAGTGGCTTGACACATCCAATGATGGCACATTGGTTTAAGATTAGTCCAGCCAAGTTTTTTGCGCCAAAACAAGCCTTGCCCACAGATAGCACAACCTTAGTCTTGAATGAAATTTTAGTGCAAAATTCGATAGATAGTTTTCGTCAATTTCGATTGATCGAAATGGATCAAAATTATTTTTATCAGATTAAGTTGCCTAATCATCAGCTAGATTATTACAATAGTAAAACTGGAAAAAAATTAGAGAATGGTGATTTGTTGTATGCAGAATATTTAGCGCGTTATTATTGGGATGACCAGATATCGCCTATCAGAGAAGTAGAACTTTTGCATGATTTTACTTCAGAATACAAACGAATTAATCGTTTATTGCCTGTCTATAAAGTTAGTTTTGATAATGATGATCAACTAGATGTTTATGTAGAAACAGGTTCTAGCCGTTATGCTACAGCAAATGATAAGTACCGAAAATGGATGAATTGGACATTTTCTCAGTTCCATAATTGGTCTTTTTTAGATTTTAGTCCAATACTCAAACTCAGCTTCTTAATCTTATTTTCCATCTTGGCATTTATTGTAGCCTTGACAGGAATATTGATTTATACCTTATTGTGGAAAGCCTATAAACAGACCAAAATACAGCGATCCAACACAAAGATCCGCGTCAAAAAATGGCATAGAACCTTAGGAATTTTAGTTTCTGTAGCAATGTTGGGTTTTGCTTTTAGTGGAGCGTTTCATGCAATTAAGAAGTTTGAACCTGATCAAAGGAATTTGCATTATGTAGATTTTGTGTTTTCGAGTCAATTGATCCAATCCAATCCTTTAGATTTGGCAAAAAAGAGTCCTTTACTCAAGCAGAATGTTTCTTTTCTGAAAATGGAGAAGGACTACTATTATCAATACGAATTAGCAGGCAAAGAGAATAAAGGAAAAAAGTTATATATCAATAGTAAAACTGCTGAAATACTGGAGAATGGTGATCTGGTTTATGCAAAATATTTAGCTTGTCAATTCTCTGGATTCAAGCTCCAAAATATTAAGGAAACTAAGCTGATTACTAATTTTAAGACAGAACGAGAATATGGATTTATTCAAAAACGTTTACCTGTAATCAAGGTGCTTTTTGACGATGCTGCTGGAACTCGACAATACATAGAAACTGGAACGGGAAAACTCTCTGCAGAGATGGTGAATGCAGATAAATTAGAAGCTTTAAGTTTTTTGTTATTACACAAATATCATTCATTAGATTTTATGGGGAAAACTTGGCGGGATCTGATTATGAGTTTGGCTTGTTTGGGAATTTTGACATTGAGTTTATTTGGAGCGATTCTTTGGGTAAAAGGTATACGATCATAGGAGTATGCTTAGGGGGAGAATCTCTTTTAGTAAAATTTATTGAGAAAAAGATAATGAGACCTAAGTAGAATCCTTCTAAACTTTTTATATTTGGTGTTGTTCTGAGTACGTATTCAAAACTATTTCTAATTCATAAATCATTCTACTATGTTTTTGGATAGAACTAATAATGAAATACAACTCTAAACAGAATTATTATTAAACTGAAAAACAGATAGAATTATGGCTTTCGAATTGCCCGCACTTCCTTACGCTCCTGAAGCACTAGAACCAAATATTGATGCACGTACAATGAATATCCACCATGGTAAGCACCATGCAGGTTATACCAAAAAATTGAATGCAGCAATTGAAGGAACTGATTTTGCAGGTAAAACTATCGAGGAAATCTTAGCAGCAACTGATGACAATACAGCTGCAGGTGTACGTAATAACGGAGGTGGATACTACAACCACTGTTTATTTTGGGAAGTAATGTCTCCAAACGGTGGAGGTCAACCAACCGGTGAATTAGCTGACGCAATCAACAAAGCTTATGGTTCTTTTGATGCATTCAAAGAAGCATTTTCTAAAGCAGCAGCTACTCGTTTTGGCTCTGGTTGGGCTTGGTTGTGTGTGAACAAAGGTGGAGCAGTAGAAGTTTGTTCTACTCCTAATCAAGATAATCCTTTGATGAACACAAGCACAAAAGGTTGTGATGGAACTCCAATCTTAGGTTTAGATGTTTGGGAACATGCTTATTACTTAAACTATCAGAACAAGAGAGGTGATTATGTTGGAGCATTTTTCAATGTAATTAACTGGGAGGAAGTATCTAAGCGTTATGCAGCAAATAAATAAGATTCTATAGAATTATAGATCAAGAAGTTGCTCAAAAGCAATTTTGATAAAAATGAATCCAAATAAATTTTTGGGTTCATTTTTTTTTAGTGCAAAGCTATTGGTTGTGTGTGTGTGGGAGGGGAGGTGTATTGGATCTACAGTGAAAGCCCCCTAATCTTTTGCTAAATAAAAATGCTCAACCTACCTAAAAAAGGAAAAGGTCTTCTATCCCAGAAGACCTTTTATTACCCAAAAACTTACTTACCTATCGAAAAAATTAATACTTATATATATTTTTTGTAATAGATGATTCGTTTTCAAAAACTTTACATCATATACATTATATTTTTAACTAATTTTATGCTGTTTTGCATGTTTTTTGCTTAATTTTAAAAGGCTGTGCTGCAAGCTTTACAGCACAAAACCTTCCGAATTAGATGTCTATTAGTGTGGATCTAAATCCAAATAAAATACTAACTAATAGACTTTTTGTATATAAAATTGAATTAAAACAAGCTTTTATTTAATGTTTATTTGGTAGCATTACCTAAATGCTAACTTACACATCTATCAACTTATATGCATGTAGTGTGCCAAAAAAAAACTTCGTTTTATTTTTTTGTAAAACTTTCAAATTTTCAGTTTTTTTTAACTAGGCTTTTATAATTTGCTAACAGATACAGTACAGAGGTAGAACGCTACCCGATACTATATTCTTAACCCATTGATTATAGATTTATTATGCAAATCCTTTTTTATTGTCTGTCTGGATTACTCTGTTTGTTATTATTACCCATTATTCTATTGGTAACTCCTATAACATTTCTTGTTCGCCAAATGCAAGATCGGCAGTGGCGCAAGGCGCAAACTTCACTAGAAGGTAATAATCTAATTTGTTACAGTGATCACAGAAAAGGACATAAAGAATATGTTCAGGAACAAATTTTACCTAAACTCAACAAAAAGATAGTTCCTATTTGGGTAGATGGTCGAACACCTTACTCTACTTTGAACACAGAAGATGTTGTTCGCCTTTTATGGGAAGAGGAATTGACGAATGAATTTCCTTACCTTATCAAAATTAGAGAAGGCAAAATATACACGAGCTCGATTTATAATATAGTGTTAGAGGGACAGGCAGGAACAATCTCCTCCTCTCAGATAGAAGAGGAGATTCAGACTTTCTTTTATGGCTCTCCCAATTAAGGGGCTAAACGTTCACGTTTCCATTCTTTAGGTTCAATCTTTTGTAATGTATACAAGATTCGGTCATGCAAACGACTTGTACGTCCTTGCCAAAACTCAATTTTGTACGGTTTGATAATATACCCTCCCCAAAACGGAGGTATAGGAATCACTTCAGTATTTTTGAACCTTTCTTCTACCTCTTTATATTTATCTTCTAAAACCTCACGACTATCAATTACTGTACTCTGCGGAGATACCCAAGCACCCAATTGGCTAGAACGAGGACGTTTGGAGTAATAAGTCTGAGACTCTGTCTGACTCAACCGATAAGCCAAACCTTCTATACGAACCTGTCTTTGCAAACCATGCCACAAGAATACCATAGCAACATGTGAGTTAGCATCAATTTCTTGCCCTTTTTTGCTATTATAGTTACTGTAGAATCTAAAACCTTGCTCATCCAAACCTTTTAATAAAACAATTCGAGAACTCGGTTTACCTTCTGATGCTGTACTAAGTGTGAAAGCATTTGGTTCTATTACTTTTGCATTTACAGCATCTTGAAACCAAAGTTTAAATTGTTCAATAGGATCTGTTTTGGTATCCAAAACATCCAAGGTTTGTTTCTGGTAATCTTCCCTTAGATTAGCTATATCTATATCACTAAAATTTTTCATTTTGTTTTATTTGAATTGATAGTACATAATTGATTTGAGTTAGATATGCTCTTAGCTAAATCCTCACATACTATAGTGATTAGTTTTAATTGTAATTGATCAAATTTAATAACATTTTCTCAACAAGCAAGTTCAGTGAGTTTTTAGTTCTTTTTGGAATAAGAAGTGGATAGAAGGCTAAAGGTAAAATTTATTTACTATTCTAAAAAGCAAATTTTTTTTTGTATATTGAGCCTTGCTAACTATTTAAAGCTGTGTAGCTTGTTTTTAGCAAAAAAAAATTTTATTTTAATCTATATATAGAAAATTCTAAACTAATTATTCCTGTATTATGAAAACAAAAGTAAAAGTAGCAAACCTCAAGAAAGTAAATTTTGCCCTTGTACGTAAGGAAACTATACGTATTGTGAATGAAATGAAGTCGAAAGAAATACCTGGAGGGGATTCTCCAGAAACAGCTATTCCCTTTTTTGTGAAAAAAAATCATACATTCTCTTGTGGAACAGAACATCCTTTATTGGTTCTAGCTGCAAAAAATCCAGCTTGGAAAAAGCAGGCAAAAGAAGCCTTCAAAGAAGACAAAAAAGGAATGTTTTATGGCAGTTGTTATATTATGGAAGACAGCTTATTTCTCAAGGTACAAAAGGGAAACATGAAGATGATAGATTTGAAGAAGGGGGCAAAAATGTTGCTCAAAAAAGCAGGAGTTGCGAATGTTGGGCTTTGTCAAGGTGGAGTCAAGCAAGAAGAAACAAGCTCTACAACAAGTGAAGAAGCAACGACTTCTATGGCAAGTACTCAACAAGATCCTAAAACACAAGATCCAGAACAACGAAAACAGCAGGCTAAGAAAGAAGCTCAGAAAGCAAAAGGGCGAGAGACAATGGATAAAATGTTTGCTAATCTTCAGAAATGGGCTAAAGCTCTACGTATTTCCTAGCATCTAGTTAGACCATACTTAATTCGTTAGGTAATGGGCTTGTGTAGAGTGTTAATTTATTGAGTATTAAAAAAATAAAAAATGCCTGATATAGACAAACTAAAAAAGTTAGGGGAGGCTGTAGTAAAGTATGAGGGTATGATGGTACAATTACGTGAGCTTTTTCTGTCAGATGATGGAAAAATAGACGAGGAAGAAGGAAAGAAACTATCTGATATTCGTGGCTATATTGACAAGATTAAGACACGTATACAGCAGATACAAGATAGTTCTTCCAATGGAGGAGCTAATACAAATACGGGAACTTCCAATAAGATAGATGGAACCGTAGGTAAAGGAGGAAATAATGATGCGAAAGACGTAGAATTGGTTCAGAAACTACTCAAAGGGAAAGGATATACAATTGCTGTAGATGGAGATTGTGGTCCGCAAACTATTGGGGTTATCAAACAGTTCCAAGCAGCTATTTTTAATGGCTGGTCAGATGGCTTGATTGAGCCAGGCAAAACGACTTGGACGAAGTTGACTGGAACTGGTGGCGAAGCTGGTTCTGGAGGAACTCAGGATACTAATGCTGGTGGAAATGTACCATCAGGTCCTGTTTCAAAACCTAATTGGATCAAGGTGGCAGAGGGGGAGTTAGGTGTCAAAGAGATTGTCGGTAGTGCACACAACCCAAGAGTTGTAGAATATCACTCTACTACTGGTGGATGGAAAGACGACGAAACACCTTGGTGTGCCTCATTTGTAACTTGGGTCATGAAGAAAGCTGGTGTTGATGGTGGTTTTGGTACTGCCTGGGCTAATTCTTGGAAAAATTTTGGCAAAGCTACTGATGGTAATAAGCCTGCTTATGGTGCTGTTGGTGTATTGGCAAGACATGTAGGATTTGTTGTGGGTAAGCAAGGCAATCACATCTTATTATTGGGTGGAAATCAAGGAAATATGGTAAAGATCTCTAAGTATAGTGTATCTAAATTTGTTGCTTTCCGTTTCCCTAATAGTTATGATATTCCAGCTAATG
>JAKVCT010000171.1 GCA_022448995.1 Saprospiraceae bacterium | reverse complement strand
AAGCCTCGTGATAGCGGTGGTGGCAGCATAGCTCGCCACTAGTCGGCTTCGCCTCTGACCGCAGAGCGGCTATCCCTGCGTTTTTCGCCTCGTTCAGCATCAAAAAACCTTGTGAATTAACTTCGTTGAGCCCTTCGGGGTTATTATAAAATTAATTATGTCCACCTACTTAACAGGAATTCGACTTAGAACATATCTAAAATTAATGTATTTGTCAATATGAGTACTATTTTAGACATGTTCTTATAATCATATCTATCAAACAACTATTTAGACAACAGAATAGCATCTTATGAAAACCTATTTACTAAGTTTTAGCCTTTTGCTTCTAGCCTGTTTTTCGGCAAATGCTCAACTAAAAGTATTTGACTGGAAATGGAGTGCCAAACAGATCAGTGATACAGAATTTGAGCTCATTTTTGAGACAAAACTGACCGATGGATGGTTTACCTATTCTCAATTCATAGAAGATGGTGGGCCAATTCCCACTAGCTTCAATTACGATGATTTGGGTGGCGCTACACTGAAAGGTAAAGTAAAAGAATCTAGCACAAGTCCCGACAATCGCATTGAGAAAATGGATAAGATTTTTGAAATGCAATTGGTAAAATTCAAAAAATACTACAAGGGCATTCAACGCATAACTGTTCCAAGTGGTCAAACACCAGTTATCAAAGGATATATCGAAGCTCAGGCTTGTGATGCAGAAAAATGCTTACCACCTGATGGTCCTGATTTTGAGATCAACTTAGCAGATTATGCTACAAAATCATCAGGTACAGATCCTCCAAAGCCAGATCCTAAAGCGGATAATAATGATACAGGCAACACAGATGAAAATTCTAATACAGATACAGGTAACAGTACTGCTGATAATAATAATGATACCAATGGTGAACCTAATGCAAACACACCTGCTCCACAACTAGAACCTGTAAAATGGACTTGGGAGAAAAAAGACTTAGGAGATGATTTGTATGAGTTTACCTTCTCTGCAAAAATTGATGAAGGTTGGCATATCTATTCTACGACTATTGGAGATGATGGTCCTATCCCAACTGGAGTTTACTTTGAAGAAGAATCTAAAAATAAGGTTGAAGTTCAAGGTGAACCTGTAGAAACAACTAGTGATCCTGCCAACAGAGTGGAAGGAATGGATAAGGTTTTTGATATGAATTTGGTTAAATTCAAGAAGGACTATACCATTACTTATAAGGTAAAAATCAATGATAAAGAAACAGGAATCAAAGGATATATTGAGTCTCAGGCTTGTGATCATGAAAAATGTATGCCTCCAAGTGGTCCTGATTTTGAGTTCTTTGGTGAAGGACAACTTGGAGAACCAGGGAAGGGTATTACAGTAGGAAAAGGAGGCGAATGGAATCCTGCAGATCCCACTATACAAGCAAGTCTGAAAACAGCAGATAATTGTGGTGGTGAAACTCAAGATACCAGCAATATCTTATTGATCTTTGTTTTTGGTTTCTTTGGCGGTCTTTTCGCACTATTAACACCTTGTGTATTCCCGATGGTACCTTTGACCGTATCTTACTTTACGAAGCGTAGTAAGACAAAGGCTGAAGGTGTACGTAATGGTAGCATTTATGCACTATCTATCATTGTGATTTATGTTACTATGGGTCTGATTATCACCCTAGCTTTTGGAGGAAAAGCACTGAATGATATGTCTACCAACTATATCTTCAATCTATTCTTCTTTGTGCTATTTATTGCTTTCGCAATTTCTTTCTTTGGATATTATGACATCAAATTGCCTAGCTCTTGGGCTAATAAATCAGATGCTGCAGCAGACAGAGGTGGATTAGTAGGTATCTTCTTTATGGCATTCACACTTTCACTAGTTTCTTTCTCTTGTACAGGACCAATTATTGGTACTTTATTGGTAGAAGCTGCAGATGGTGGTGTAGTTGCTCCATTGATGGGAATGTTAGGATTCTCTACAGCATTAGCCTTACCATTTGGTTTATTCTCTGCTTTCCCAGGTTGGTTGCAATCTTTACCAAAATCTGGTGGATGGATGAATACAGTGAAAGTAGTTTTGGGATTTGTTGAGGTTGGTTTATCACTTAAATTCTTATCTAAGGCTGATCAGGTAGAAGGTTGGGGATTATTGCGCTATGAAACCTATATGGTATTAACTATCTTATGTTTATTAGGATTAGCTGCCTACTTATTCGGATTTATCCGTTTCCCACATGATCCACCGAAACCTGAGATCTCTATGGGACGTGGAATTTTTGCAGTGAGTGTTTTAGCCTTTTCTGCTTACTTAGGTACTGGATTCATGAAAAATGATCGTACAGGAACCTATGCTACTCCTTGGGTAATGAGTGGTTTGGCGCCTCCAGCTTGTGATTCTTATGTTTATGAGTGTAAATGTCCTGCAGGATTAGTTTGTTCTAAACCTAAATCCCTAGATGATTATGAAGAAGATATTAAGGCAGCAATGACTGCTGGCAAAGAAGGAAAAGCTAAACCAATTTTGATTGATTTCACAGGTAATGGATGTGAAAACTGTCGTAAAATGGAAGATAATATCTGGATTAAGGATAAGGTTTATAACTTAATTAATGAAAATTTTGTATTGATCTCCTTATATACAGATGAGCGTACTAAACTTAAGCAAGTTTTGAAAACACCTGAAGGTAAGAAGTTGCGTAATGTAGGTAATATGTGGGCAGCTTTTGAGAAGATCAACTTTGGTAAAATTTCTCAGCCTTTGTACGTTTTAATGGCTCCTGATGGAACTGTATTAAATGAGCCTGTGGGTGCTATTTTTGATGAAAATAAGTATGCTGGTTTCTTGCAGTGTGGTTTGGATAATTTCAAAGACTGGCAAAAGAAGACGGGTAATTAATATTGAATATTTTATATATCAAAAAAGCCTGTTGTTTAGGATGAAACAACAGGCTTTTTTGATTTGATTTTTAGGGATAGGGCTTACTCCCTACCCTAGTATAAGTGTCGCTCCTTCAGAGCTCCTTACTTATTCTAATATAATCTGTTGACTATATAATATTCCATCTTGGGTCTGAATTCCTAAGAAATATAAACCACGAGGATATGTAGTTGTAGTTAAGTTAATTTTCTGTTCAGTAATTGCTTTTTCGACATAAACCATTCTACCCAAAGCATCTACCAATTGTATAGCTTGAATATTTACTTGAGCCTCTACTGTTAACTGATCTTGTGCAGGATTAGGATAGACCTTGAACTGAGATAGAGCATTCATCATTAGTGGCACTCCTGTCGTTATTGGGGCAATCACTATATTTTGCTGAGTTGTATCTGAATATCCACAAGAATCAGTTACCACCAAAACTACAGTATAGGTTCCTGTGTCACTGTAGATATGAGTTGGATTGTCATCGCTGCTAGAATTTCCATCACCAAAATCCCAATTGTAGTCAATCCCATTTGTACTTATATTGGTAAAACTGACGGTATCTGTAGTCACAACTGCATTAAAATCAGCATTGACTCCTGTCGGTAAACAAGCCGTCACCGTAACATCTAGAGATAGTGTATCTGAATATCCACAAGAATCGGTTACCACCAAGACCACGGTATAGGTTCCTGTATCGCTGTAGATATGAGTTGGATTGTCAAAATTACTGGAACTTCCATCACCAAAATCCCAATTATAGTCAATCCCATTCGTACTCATATTGGTAAAACTTGCTGTATACTCAGTAAGAGCTACACTAAAATCAGCATTGACTCCTGTCGGTAAACAAGCCGTCACCGTAACATTCAAAGATAAGGTATCATAATTTGCACAAACTGCGTCCCCTACGATTAGTGTCACTACATAGCTACCATTAGCTGCATAGGTATGACTCGGATTTTCGACAGTACTAGTATTTCCATCACCAAAATCCCAGCTATAATCTACTGCATTTAGGCTACTATTTGAAAAATCGACTGTAGTCGTATTTCCATTCTGAATAGCGACAAAATCAGCACTAGGGTCATAATCCCCAATATACCAATTGGATAAACTATCCAAAACTACATGTGCTGCAGCAGCCTGTATAGCTTGTGCATCTGCCGCACTCAAACTCCCATAAAAGGTAGAGCCTACAGGTGATTTTCTAAACATACTTGCATAAAATGTACAAGCTGCCAAATAACTTCCTGCATAAGAGGGGTGACTTTCGTCCGCTGTATATAATTCTATAGTTGGGAAAGAATCACGCACATATTTCCATACAGCACCTACTGGTGAACAGATGGCATCATTATCATCAGCCATTTCTAAATAGCTTGTTCTCAAGCGATCTTGCATACCTTCATAAGTACACAATGGTGGATAACTGGCACAATTACCTTGATCCCCATTTTTGCGCCCCCAAGTCATGAAAAATACTGTTTCTCCACAGGGGTTGTGTAGTTCTATACTATCGTTCAATTGTTCTGCATAAGGATAAGTCTCTGCAGCTACCTGTGTTGGAGGGAAAGAGGGCTTTTGACTTTGTTCTTGTAAAATAACAAAATCCCAATTCCCTTGTCGAATCTTCTGTAAAGAAGTCGCATTGGTTGCATGATACTCCAACCAATATCCACCAGGTGTATTGCTGTCATGAATCAAGGTATCGCCTTTGGTATTGGCAATACTGTTCACAATAGCAGGCATTGTATTAAAATAGGTATAACTGTTCCCTAAGAAAAGTCCACGCTTGGTGGTCTGTGCTTGCAAGCATATGCTAGTGAATAAAATGAGGCAACTACTGAGGAATACATTTGTTTTCATCAATTCTGTATTAGATAGTTAAAGTAAAATAATGTTGATCTTAAAAAGGGTAAAACAAAGCTTTTTTATGTAGATAATCAATAAACATTCAACTATGATTGTACTTTTCTTTTTAAAATACGATTTCTTTTCTGTTAACCTATAAACATAGTTTGTGGATTTTTTTGATTTCGATTTAAAATCAAAAAAATATCTTTTCTTAGTGATTGCCTAATCAATCACTTACGAAAAATTCACAAATTAAAATGAGATAAGCGTTTAGTATTTTTCTTGTGTTTGTATTTAGTTGTGTTAATTTGCTCAAAACCACTGTTTATCGGATTTTGCATGTAACTAATTGTATCTAAAACATTATGTGGATAAACAGAAATTATGCGTTGGATTTATTATGGTTTGTTGGTATTGATGATGGAAGCTTGTGGGAAAGAAGATAAAAACTCAATTAATTACTCTAAAGTAATTGATCAGTATCAAAGTATAATTCAAGATTTAGAAGAAGATATTTATTCTAAAAGGGGGCGATTAAATAGTATCAGAGACTCAGAACAAAGCTTTGCAGCCGTTTTTAAAGTAACACTATTTAACCCAATGTTCAGTGCTATCTATGCTGTCCAATCCCGTTTTGAATCTGCTAATGCGAATGATTTTCCTACTCACCAACTTATTCTAGAACTAAATATTCTAAAGCAAAATTTAATACACTATTGCAAGAACATTAGACCACTTGAATATAATGATGAATGGGAACTACTCAAATTAGAACTCCTAGATTATCTATCCGATTTAGATATTGAGCAACAAGCTATATTATTAAAAAGGAATTATGAATTGGGATTGACTTCTTCTAAACTGTTAGTCAAAAAACTTGAATATGAGTTGGTGTCTAAATTACACTTTTTTGCTCAAACAAAAATGGTTGAGAATCAACCACAACTAGTATTTTGTAGCTCACAAGGTAAATCATTGCTGCGCTTAGTCTATAAAGATAGTTTTATTAGTAAGGATCCAATGGAATACCGTATTTATAATAGAAATACAGACCAAGCCCATCAATCCTCGATCTCGTCTATAACACTTCCTTTTTCTCCATTTCCTTTAAATTATAGCTTAGCTGCTTTTTGGAAGCGATCTGGCTATACTTATTCAAATTCATTAAACTAATAGATAGAATGTCTACTCTAGTCAAATTTCTAATATCATTTTTGTTTCTATCAGCTTGTAACTCTAATGAAACTGAAGAGCTAAAAATTATAGAACAAGAATATAATCACGCACTTCAATATTATCAATCAGAGAATGTTGATTTAGCACAAAAACTAGAACAATACTATTTCTACAATGTGAGGAATCACCCTTCATTCAAATTCTACATCACAGCATTTGAGATAAGTACAAGTATAGAAAAGCGTGCGGAAAAAATTAGAACCTACTTGTCCATACAAAAAGTAAAATTACATCTGTACGATATTGATCTAGAAAATGTCAAAGCAAATATAAAAAAGCAGCAAAAACAACTTTTGGCTAAGACATTCGAATTATTTGAAAAGCATAAACGGACACTTGATATGAATGACAAACTTTGTAATGAACTTATAAAACAACCTATCCAAAATAAGATTCAATCCTATTTTCAAAAAGACAGCCTACAAATAATTGGAAATAACAAGGAGATTAAAGAACTAGATATCCTTCAAATGCAAGTGCTACTTGAACAGGTATTATATACTGTACATAATACCTTACAAGGTTGGACAGAATCAAACAAATTAGGTTATTATAATATTCGACCTTTTGCCAACCTAACTTATACTCAAGATAGTATCCAATTTGATTTGTTTATGGGAAGATATCATCGGTTAAATGGAGAAAACATGCATATACAACAAGCCTATATTAATGGAGTACCACAACCAATTGACTTCCCCTACTCTACTATTAACTTACCTGTAGATACCAACTCTAGAGATGTTCAAGTTTTTAATATTGATGCAAAACTTTATGATCCCAATAAGGATAGTTTAATTAATTTTCAACGACGGTATACTTATAAACACAAGTAGGTTAGATAATTCTAAAAATCACTATTTATCGGATTTTACATAAAAAAAAGCCACTCTTTACAGAGCAGCTTTCTTAAGATCCTATCAATGCTTAAGCCATTTGAGAGAATATCAGCTATAAGCACTTCATATTAATTAACAAGGTTAAAATCCTAACTCAATTCTTTGATTCTCAACTGAAAACCATTTCCGTGAATATTCACGATTTCGATATTTTCATCACGTTTGAGATACTTGCGCAACTTGGTTACGAATACATCCATACTACGCGCTGTGAAGTAATTATCCTCACCCCAAATCTCTTTCAAAGCGACACTTCTTGGCAAAATATCATTCTTATACATGCAGAACATTTTTAGTAATTCTGCCTCTTTTGGTGACAATTTATCTTGATGTTCCTTCTCACCATAGGTCAATATACGCAAAGGATAGTTAAAATGGTAATCTCCAACGTTAAATTCCTTCGCTTCTTGCTTTTTATTTTCTGTTTTAGAGCTGCGTTTCAGCACCGCTTGTATACGATACAACAATTCTTCAGAAGTAAAGGGCTTAGAGATATAATCATCTGCACCGATTTTGAATCCCTTGATAATATCTTCTTTCATCGTACGAGCAGTCAAGAAGATAATCGGAATATTCTGATCCATTCCACGCACATCTTCTGCCAATGAAAAACCATCTTTTTTAGGCATCATCACATCAAAAATGCATAAATCAAATGTTCCTTTCTTGAAAGTTTCTAAACCTGCTTCACCATCTGTTGCTAGAGTTACCTCGTAGTCATTCATCTCTAAGTATGAGCACAATACGTCTCCGAAATTGCGATCATCTTCCACCAAAAGAATTTTATTATTTTCACTCATAATGATACTTATTTTTTAGTAGATTATCTCTGACTGTTTTAGCTTTCGCTAATGTTATAATCTAAGATAAAGGCTTTTTTGTGTTTTGTATTTATTTGGTCGAACTATGATTAAGTACTCTGTAACATAAATAGTTGTCAGTTTTTATAGAATTTTTTTGAACAATATTAAGGCAAACTACAACCTTGTAGCCTAGCTACAAAGGTGAGAATTTAACGAAAATAATGACAAAAAGATTCGATTAAAAAATAATATTACACAGTATTAAGTGTTGAGCTTAGCACTCTGTAATCTAATTTTCAAAACTATTTGACAAAGGGATTACTTATGTTAATTAACTTATATCAAAAAAGAAGCCTATATTATCAAATTAAGATTAAATTTCACTTTTTATATACTAACAGTTAGTTGATTTAAAATCAATGGATTTGATGTGATGAAGATAATTTTTAAACAACTTCCAAGTGTATATATAAATACGTAGTTATCAATTTGTCAAGAAATCCCAAATAACTTAGCTAAGCTAAAATATATTTTTTTGATATTCAACCAAAGAAGAAAATAAACTGTAAATTATTATAGCAATGGTCTATTTTGATAGACAAACAGTTAGTTTAATTAAAAAAGCCTAAGAGCTTGGCCTAACAGAATGATTAAGAATATGTCTAAACCTCTTTTTTGTGTTCATATGGGAATGTCAGCATAAAGGTACTTCCCTTGCCCAACTCACTAGTCACATCAATATCTGCAGCATGTCCTGTCACAATAGCTTTTACATAACTCAGTCCTAAACCAAACCCTTTGATATCATGTACATCACCTGTAGGCACTCTATAAAACTTATCAAAAATACTCTTACGAGCTTCCTTGCTGATTCCTAATCCATTGTCTTCCACCATAATTTTTATACCCCTTGGCACATCCAATGTATGAAGAGTGATCCTAGGATTTTCTGGTGAATACTTGATTGCATTATCTAGTAAGTTATGAATAATATTGGTAAAATGCGTTTCATCAGCCTCTATAAGTGTTTTGCTTGCCTTTAGATTAAGATGCACACTTCCCTTTTGTTGTTCTATCCTAAGAGAGACATGGTCAGCAGCTTTAGCTACAATCTGATGAACATCTACAGTTGAGATATTGAGTTTAAATTCTCGTTTATCTATTCTTGCCATTTGGAGGACTTTCCCAACTTGATTATCCATTCGTTTATTCTCCTCCTTGATAATATTCACAAATCGGGTTGCCTTTTCTGGTTTGCCTTTTTTAATCCACCCTGTAATAGCATCTGTAGCCAAAGAAATAGTAGCAATCGGTGTCTTGAACTCATGAGTCATATTGTTCAAGAAATCTGTTTTCATCTCCGAAAGTTTCTTTTGTCTCAAGATCACTCGGATAGTATACCAAAAACAAAAAATAACAATTCCCGTGAAGATAATCCCTCCCAATAAGTTTACCCAAATTCCACCCAAAACATCCCGCTTATGGTTAGGAAAATCAATAAACAACTGAGCTACTTGCTCATTAGAACTTGGATATAAGTTTATGCGATATTTAAAGTTTTTCTTATCTGCATAATGCTCTTTTTTACTATTACAAACAGCATTTAATAACACAAAAGTATCCTTCATATTGGAGTAAACCCCATAAGCATATTCCCCTGTAATATCCTTTTCCTTTAGTTCTTCTTTTAGGATGTCATCCAACTTTTTCAAGCTTAAACGTTTCTCTACAGAGATATCTTTGACAATACGATGATGCGTGAAATAAGTGGTAAAATGTGTCATAAAAGCTGCCTGATCATTACCTCCCCAAGCCTTGACACTGCCAAAAACTTTTTTGGGATAGCTTGCATTGGTAACCTTACCACCTGATGAAAACTGTGGATTCTTGGCAGAGTCCGTATCCAGATAAGTAGAAATCTCCTCCACCCCTACTACTGTCACCCCTTGTGTATTCTGTGTACTTACATCTGGGAGTGTTAGATTATATAGTGCTGCTGTCTGCTCAATCTCCACCTGTTCTAACTTACTAACTACATGATCTAATGCCGCATATACATTTTGTTCAAACAAATCATTGTTTAATTCTATAGAACGTGCAATGGAATAAACCTGTATGGCTATAATACCAAAGGTTGCTGCACTCATCAACCATATAATTCGTTCAATTGCTTTTGGTGTCATATCTGAAAGCTTCTAGCTAATGGCATTTATATAGTGCAAGCGTTTTTTTATTATATCAAAAAAAAACATCTAAATAAACTGCATTTATATTGAAATATTTTTATATTTATAAGTAAACAAGCTTTTGCCTGTTTCCACTTTTTACTAAAATATAAATAAAAAAAGGTCACATCTAACGTTTTTTTGCCATTAACTTTTGATTAACTACCCCTATATTATTCAATCACTACTACAAGCTCCCAAATTATGAAACAAGCTCATTTCGTATTTACTGTTTTGTCTTTTAGTGTATTTACATTGCTCAGCCAAGGTAGTTTAGCACAAACTTCTAAAGCAGAAGTCATTACAATCAAATCCTCTGACGATCTAAAAGCACTCGAAGATGTCTATCAACAAAAACTAGCAGATCAGTTGCATACGCAACAGACCACGGAGGAACAATCAGAAAAAATGCTCAAGGCAATGGAAGAAGCTTATAATAGCGAGATCCAAGAATTGGACGCTTTAGAACAAGAACAGGAAGCTCTTGTCAATTGGTACTTTAGTCAACCTGTTGATGCTTCTCTAACGAAGAATACATTGAAACTTACGAAGAAAAACAAGTAACTAAAAAAATTCCTATAAGTATTTTAAGTAGGTGGACATAATTAATTTTATAATAATTCACAAGAATTTTTGATGCTGGACGAGGCGAAAAACGTAGGGAT
>JAKVCT010000170.1 GCA_022448995.1 Saprospiraceae bacterium | reverse complement strand
GCACTCAAAAAACTTAAGATTAGCGAGCAAGATATCAACAATAGAGGGGTTGTACGGGCTAAGGCCTTATTTCAAGTAGGTAATACGTACATCAAATTAGGAGATCTGTCAACTGCAACTACTTACCTACAAAGAGCTTTAAATGCTTACAAAGAAACTGTAGGTGAGGAAGATCCTGCATATGCAACTACTTTGCATAGTTTAGGAGTTGCACACTATCATCAAGAACAGTTTGACAGGGCTGAGCAGATATTACTACAAACATTGGCGATTCGCAAAAAAAAATTAGAAGATAAACATCCTGATTACATCGAAGTACTTATTAATTTGGGACAAGTTTTTTATCACAAAGGAAACTACAAAAATGCAAAAGAGTACTATTTAAGCGTTGTAGATCTATGCGAAGAGGAGTTGGGGTACAAAAATATTCACTACATTAAGAGTATAACTTGCTTAGGGGATCTCTACAAAGCAATAGGTGATTATAAACAAGCAGAGGAAAAATATCTAGAGGCTTTACCAATCAGTGAAGAGGTTTTAGGTGAAAAACATGCTTATCATCTGAAGATTCTTAGTGGTTTGGGAATGCTATATGTTACAAGAGGTGATTATAAAAAAGCAGAGGATTTATATCTAAAGATACTGAAAACAAACAGAGAGGTATATGGTGAGAAGCATGGATACTATGCAGGTACACTTAATAGGCTTGGGGTTTTATATGTTTTGACAAAAAACTACAAAGAAGCAGAGAAGGCTTATTCAGAAGTACTGAGTATTTATAAAGAGTTCTACAGTGAGAAACATTCTAGTTATTTGGGGACACTTAGTAACCTAGGTCTTTTGTACGCAACAATGAAGAAGTATGAAAAAGCAGAGGAACTTTTTTTTGAGGTTATAGAAGTTAGTAAAACTATATTTGGTGAACAGCATATTTTTTATGGGAAGGCTTTAGAAAATCTTGGAAACCTATATATGAATACTAAGGATTATAAAAAAGCAGAGGTTCTTTATCTAGATGCATTAGATATCTATACAAATGTGTTGAACGAACAACATCCTAATTATATTACCATTCTCAATAATCTTGCAAGCTTATATTATCTCAATAAGCAATATCCATTAGCTTGGCAAAATATAGAGAAAGCTATTTTAGCCAACTCCAATATCTCTATTACCAAAGATATTGATCCACAGACCTTAGAGAAGCTTGCTCAAACAGAATATGTTCATTTTGAACTAATGAATTACAGTTTGTTTGCAGTCTATAATCTGTTAGATAAAGAGCCTCAGAAACAATTACTTGTAGTAGACTTAGCACTGAGTTTGTTAGAGCATAGCAAAAATAAACTTTTAGATGATAAGGATAAATTAATCATTCTTCAACAAAGCTCTATTTGGGTTCAGGGTTCGATGAGTATACTGAACAAAGAGCAAGAAGTAGCCAAAGCTTTTGATCTAATTGAGCAGAATAAATCTGTATTATTATTAGATGCAACCAGTATCAAACATGCTTATGCTGATGGTTTCTTACCAGATTCACTAGTCGAACAAGAAAAAGGATTCGCTAGGAAATATGCAGATACTAGAGCCAAACTTATTGAAACTCGTACTGAAAACGAACAAGACAGTATTCGAAGTATTTTGAATTCTCTAAATCTAAAAATTGATGCTTTCCAAAAAGGGATAGAACAGGATTATCCTAAGTATGCATCGATGAAATATGATCATGCCATTGTTAAGGCAAATGAATTACAAAAGACTTTAGACAACAAAACAGCTTTGTTAGAATACTTTGTAGCAGATTCTATGGTATATACGATTTGTGTGACCAAGAATAGTATGCAATTATATGAACTTGAGATGGACAAGGTGAAAATCAAAGGTCGAATTCGTAGACTGCATAATGCTTTGAGTAACTACCAATATATCAAAAATAACAAAGTCAAAGCCTACCAAGCCTATACCAAACAAGCACATTGGTTTTACCAAAATCTAATTGAGCCTATGTTTAGTCAGATTCAAGATAAAGAAACATTGTTAGTGATTACAGATGATGAATTAGGACACTTACCTTTTGAGACCTTTTTGGTAGAAGAAGCAAACCATCAAGTCGTCAACTATAACAATCTACATTACTTATTGCTAGATTATAATATTGTGTATAACTATTCGGCAACTTTATGGTACAAGAATCAACAACCACAAGATCGAGAAAATAACGGTTTGATACTAGGTGTAGCCGCTGATTATCAAAATAAATCTGTAACTGATCCGTCAAAACTGAAACGTTCTGCTGACTATCAAATGCGTGCTTTATTGAGTCCGCTTCCTGAGGCAAGAAAAGAGGTAGAAAAACTACAAGCACAATTTCAGGGAGATTTTATTTTTGATGTTTCGGCTTCTGAGGCCAACTTTAAAAAACAAGCAGCTAACTACAGAGTGCTTCATCTTGCTATGCATGGTCTATTAAACAAGCAAGAACCTTTACTTTCTTCTTTAGTTTTTACTGAAAATGGAGATACTCTAGAGAATAATTTTCTTAAGGCTTATGAAATTGCCAAACTTAATCTCAATGCAGATATGGTTGTTCTTTCTGCTTGTGAAACAGGATATGGTAAGTTTGAGCAAGGTAATGGAATAGCTTCTTTAGCTCGTTCTTTTATGTATGCTAGAGTTCCCTCACTAGTTGTTTCTTTATGGCAGGTTAATGATCGGTCTACTTCTATGATTATGCCTCGTTTCTATGAGCATCTATCGGCTGGAAAAACAAAATCAGCGGCATTGCGTCAAGCAAAGTTACATTATATAAAGTCTACAGATGATATAGCTGCACATCCCGCTTTTTGGTCACCTTTTATTCTTATTGGGGACGATAGTCCTATAGAAATTCGCAGTAAATCACGGGGCTTGTTATTTTGGATTGGATTGAGTGCTGCTGGCTTGCTACTTATTTCTCTTCTTTTTGTGAAGAAAAAAAGAGCAGCATAATTTTGCTGTCTCAATAACAAAGTTGTCAAAGAACCATTATTATTGTAATAATTCACAAGGTTTAGCCCTGCTACAATAGTTCGTAGGGCTAAATGAAGCTAAGAGTGGGCAGACCTTAAAGAGCTCTACGAAGTAAGCCCCGAAGTGCTCTACGAAGCTAACCCTGAAAGGCTCAGCGAAGCTAAATTAATGAACTTGATGCAATGAAAATAATTTTTAAACAACTTCAATTTTAGCTATAGCTCTACAAAATATTCTGTAATTTATTTCAAATTTTATTTTCTGGCAAAAATTGAAAGAGCAACGAGCTATTAATTCAAACCACGAAGTACTCAAAAACACTTTATAGATCATGACAAATTTAGATCAAATTCAGAATTTTATAAAAGAAGCATTACATGAAGATATACAAGATGGAGACCATACTTCTCTAGCTTGTGTACCTGCTGATGCCATTGGAAAAGCGCGTTTATTGGTAAAAGACGAAGGTGTTTTGGCAGGTGTAGAATTAGCTAAGCATATTTTTCAGTATGTAAATCCTGATTTTAAACTGAAAATTCATTTAGAAGATGGAACAAAGATTAAGCGTGGAGATATCGCTTTTGAGGTAGAAGGCCCTAGCCAAGATATCTTAAAAGCAGAACGTTTAGTGCTCAATGCTATGCAAAGAATGAGTGGAATTGCGACAATGAGTCGCCAATTTGTAGAAGTGGTAGAAGGCACAGGAGTGACAGTTTTGGATACTCGAAAAACAACACCTTTATTACGCTTCTTAGAAAAATGGGCGGTTAGAATTGGTGGTGCGAGCAACTACAGAACAGGTTTATACGATCGTATTATGATCAAAGATAATCATATTGATTTTTGTGGTAGTATTGAATCTGCGGTGAAAAAGGTGAATGCTTATCTAAAAGAGCAAAATCTGGATTTGGAGATTACTATTGAGGTGCGTGATTTGAAAGAACTGGAAGAAGTGCTAGCTGTCGGAAATGTAAATCGGATCATGCTAGATAATTTTGAGATTCCAACTATGGTAGAAGCGGTTAAACGTATCAATGGAGCTTATGAGGTGGAGGCTTCAGGTGGAATTACCTTAGAAACTATTAGAGGCTATGCCGAAACAGGGGTTGGTTTTATATCGGTAGGTGCATTAACACATTCTTTCCAAAGCTTAGACTTAAGTCTTAAAAAATACTAGATATGGATTACGATTTTTATTTCAAGATATTCAATACCAGTGTTTTACTTCCTTGGCTCATGATGTTGGTTTTACCAACATGGAGGGGCACACAGTTTTTATTAAAATATCCTATTTTTCCACTAATATTAGCTGTAGGATATAGTATATTTATAGGTGTTGACCTAATAGGAGGGACAAGTGAAGGAATGGATTTCTCTAGCTTGGAAAGCATTAAGCAGCTTTTTACTAGAGACGTGGTCGTTCTAGCAGGATGGATACATTACTTAGCCTTTGATCTTTTTGTGGGGATGTGGGAACTAAGAGATGCACAAAAGCACAGAATCCATCACCTACTAGTTGTACCTTGTTTGGTGTTTACTTTGATGTTAGGTCCAGTTGGACTACTTCTTTATTTCATCATACGGGCGATTTTGCTCAAAAAGTCAATCGCAGTAGAAGCTTAGCTACTAGCACCTGTTACAAAAACTAAGTAGCTAACACAGATTACAGACAAGCCATGTACCCAGATTTTGGGATCTCTGTAAGTTGCTGAGCCTTCTTTGTAGAGAGAAGAACTTACCTGTAGAATAAAAAACGCGTAAAAAAAACTAAGTATAAGCATGTTACAATAAGATATGATTTTTTGTGTGATATAAATTATATTGAAAATTTGCATTACAGAATATTAAAGTCTGTCACAAAGTATTTATTTTTAGGGGCGATCTATTTTTGTCAATAATTATACTATATCTTTATCAAGAAAAGTACCAAAGTTTACGTAGTTTGTTTACTATTGTTATAAATGTACACTATATAATTATATATTGTAAAGGCCGTTATGTTTAATTTGTTGACTATTAGTTTTTTGTAAAATTAGAGCTAACATAAAAGACACTTAATTCGTACAGAAAATTATGAAAAAAATAATTGCAAGAATACTTAAGTTTTTATTGATAGGAATTGTTCTTTTAGGGATTGGATTTGGGGTATTATTTTTTGTTACCAACAAACCCTTACCCACTGGAGAAGCAGGTCCTGAAGCAGAGGTTTTGGCACAGCAAATGCTCAAGGCTGTCAACAAAGAAGCATGGGATAAAACTCGATATATAGCTTGGACATTTCACGGAAGTGGTCAACATCATTATGTTTGGGATAAAGAAAAAAAATGGGTGCGCATAAGCTGGGGAGAGAACTATATGGTATTATTAAATTTGAATACCCTAGGAGGCTATGCTTATCAAGATGGAACAGCAGTTTCTAACAATGAGCAAAAGAAGCTACTCAAAAAAGCTTATAAGTACTTTATCAATGATTCTTTTTGGTTAAATGCACCTGTTCAGGTGATTAACCCTGATACGGAACGCAAAATAGTGATTACTGAAGATAAAGATACTGCTTTATTAGTGACTTATAATTCTGGTGGGGTAACTCCTGGTGATAGTTATTTATGGTATTTTGATGACTTGGGCAGACCTAAAAAATGGAGAATTTGGGCAAGTATTTTACCTATTGGTGGAGTAGAATTTACTTGGGAGGGCTGGGAAACTGTCAACAATAGTGTACAAATATCAACCCTGCACAAAGGAAGCCTTTTGGATGTTAAGATCTCAAATTTAAAAGCAGGTAACAAAATTTCTAGATTAGGCTTGAATGTCGATCCTTTTGCAGGAATTGAATAGTATGCTGCTTTAAAGTTTTTATGAAATAACTTTTAATATTTATTTTAGCAATTGAATCTCTTAAATATCTTTTTACGGAGGAATAAATTTCTCCGTTTAGGATTTTCATATTATGAACATAATGAAGTTGTTTAAGAATTAGATTTAATGCAGAAATTCAGATGATTTTTAAACAACTTCAATATCTAAAGCGAGGCAATTTATTCCTTCGCAACTAATTATTGAGATACTTGTGTTACATCATATTTAGAGCTGTAATAAATGAATTTTCGTAACTAACCTATAAATTTTACATACAAACTTCATATGGCAACGAATAAATTAGAAAACTTTATCAAGGGTGCTTGGATGCCCCATGAAGGTGATGGAATTGTACAATATAATGCAATTACTGGAGAGGTGATCGCAGTAGCGAATGGCAAGGAGATGGATTTTGAAGGTATCTTGAATTACGGACGTAAGGTAGGTAATCCAAACTTGCGTAAAATGACTTTTCGCCAACGTGGTCAGATGCTTAAGAAACTAGCCTTGTACTTACATGGTATTCGCAAGAAATATTATGCGATGAGTTACTGGACAGGAGCAACCAAAGCAGATAGTTGGATTGATATTGATGGCGGAATCGGAACTTTGTTTGCTTATGCGAGTTTGCGCAAGAAATTCCCTAACGAACCATTTTATGTGGATGGTGAAGTAGCCCCACTTTCTAAGGAAGGAACTTTTATTGGACACCATATTATGGTACCACGTAGAGGAGTTGCTATTCACATCAACGCATTCAACTTCCCGATTTGGGGAATGTTAGAAAAATTAGCGGTAAACTTATTGGCAGGAATGCCGGCAGTAGTGAAAGCAGCAGAATCTACCTCATTTTTGACGGAAGCAATGGTACGTGATATCATTAGTTCTGGTATCTTACCAGAAGGTGCACTACAATTAGTCTGTGGTTCAGGAATGGGGATCCTAGATACGGTAACTTCTCAGGATGTTGTGACTTTCACAGGGTCAGCGAGTACAGGGCGTTTGTTGAAATCCTTGCCTAGAATCTTGGATGAGGCTGTTCCGTTCAATATGGAAGCAGATTCATTGAACTGTGCGGTATTGGGAACGGATGTTACAGTAGATAGCCCAGAATTTGGCTTGTTCATCAAAGAGGTGCGCAAGGAAATTACCGTAAAATGTGGTCAAAAGTGTACTGCGGTGCGTCGTATCATCGTGCCTAAACACTTGGTAGAAGATGTACAGATCGCTTTAGGGCAACAATTGCAAAAAACAGTGATTGGTGATCCACAAGTAGAGGGTGTACGCATGGGATCTTTAGTAAGCAAGGAGCAAGTAGAAGAGGTGAAACGCAGTGTGCAGAAATTAGCAGCAGAAAATAATGTAGTAATTGGTAGTTTGGATCAGAATTTTGAGGTTTTGGGTGCCAATAAAGAGGCAGGAGCATTCTTCTCACCTATTGTATTCTACAATGATAATCCATTTGAGAAACAAAACTCACATACAGTAGAAGCATTCGGTCCTGTAAGTACTATTATGCCTTATGAAACTGTAGAAGAAGCGGTTGAATTAGCGAATTTGGGTAGAGGTTCCTTGTGTAGCTCTATCACAACCTTTGATCAGAAGGTAGCCAAGGAATATGTACTAGGTGCAGCAACACATCATGGTCGTATTTTGGTACTAAACAGAACTTCTGCCAAAGAAAGTACAGGACATGGTTCTCCAATGCCACTATTAACACATGGTGGGCCTGGTCGTGCAGGTGGAGGTGAAGAAATGGGCGGTTTGCGTGGTGTGAAACACTACTTGCAGCGTACTGCAATTCAAGGTAACCCAACTGATTTGACTGCAATCACGAATGTTTATCAGTATGGTGCGGAGTATAAAGAGAAAGTTGTACACCCATTCCGCAAGCATTTTGAAGAATTAGAGATTGGAGAGACATTAATTACACACAAACACACCGTATCTGAGTCGGATATTGTGAATTTTGCTAATGTGAGTGGGGATAATTTCTATGCACATATGGATGCAACTTCATTGGATGGAACCATCTTCGAAGGTCGTGTAGCACATGGGTATTTTGTCTTATCTAAAGCAGCAGGTTTGTTTGTAGAACCTAAAAAAGGGCCCGTTTTACTAAATTATGGTTTGGATGAATGTCGTTTTGTAAAACCTGTTTATCCGGGTATGACCATTGGTGTTCGTTTCACAGTGAAAGAAAAAATTGATCAGGAAAAACGCGATGAGGAAGATATTGCAAAAGGGATCGTGAAGTTCTTGGTGGATGTGTATGATGAAACAGGCGAGACGGTTGCTTTGGCAACTATTCTAACGATGGTTAAAAAGATTGATCAGAATTAATATTCTAGCGAGATACTGTCTGAAAAGGTAATTTCGGAAAATGGATCCAAATGAAAATTTTGGATTCATTTTTTCTTTGGCAAAGAGCTATCGGTCTTTGCTCATAATGGATGTTTTTCATATCTAAAGTGAAGACCGATAGCTCTTCGCAACATTTTATCCAATTACAATGATATTACTAACAGGTGCAGCAGGATTTATAGGTAGCTGTTTTTTGTCCTACTTGAATGAAAAAGGCATTGATGAAATTATAATTGTAGATGATTTTTCGAGAGCAGATAAATCTAGAAATTGGCAAGAGAAAAGCTATAAATTCAAGGTAGAACGCAAGGAATTATTTCAGTGGCTCCAAGATCAGAAAATCACTATTGATGTGGTTTTCCACTTAGGTGCACGCACAGACACTACCGAAAAAGATCAAGCAATTTTTGATGATTTGAATCTCAATTATACCAAAGGTTTAGTACATTATTGTACAGCGCATCAGATTCCATTGATTTATGCTTCTAGTGGGGCAACTTATGGTTTGGGAATGAGTGGTTATAGTGATCAATTAGAACCTAAAGCCTTGAGTCCATTGAATCCTTATGGTGATTCTAAAAATGATCTAGATGCTTGGTTAATGACCCAAGAAAAACAGCCACCATTTTGGGCAGGTTTGAAGTTTTTCAATGTCTATGGACCGAATGAATATCACAAGGGGCGTATGGCTTCTGTGATTCTACATACCTATCGGAAAATACAAGCTACAGGTACAATGAGCTTGTTCAGATCACATCGGGCAGATGTTGCAGATGGACAACAAAGTCGTGATTTTATCTATGTAAAGGATGTTTTAGACATCATGTATTTTATGTATGAAAAGCAGCCTGAGAGTGGTTTGTATAATGTCGGGACTGGACAAGCACGTAGCTTTATGGACTTAGCCACACAGACCTTTTTAGCCTTGGGATTAGAACCCAAGATTGGTTTTATTGATACACCAATTGATATTCGGGATACTTATCAATATTTTACGGAGGCTGACTTGGAAAAATTGCGCAAAGCAGGTTATACGAATGATTTTTATTCCTTAGAGGATGGAATTAAGGATTATGTACAGCAATATTTAATGCAGGATACGATTTACTAATTGAAGATGATTTTTAAACAACTTCATTATTATGTTTAACAAGATGGTTTATATGCAAACAATATCTTTTCTAATTCTAATAGGTTTAGCTTTATTTTTGAATGCTTGTGGTGGCGAACCACAAACAACAGCATCTAATAAATCTAAGGTGAATACCAATCAAGAAGCAAGTCCTCAAATCATAGAGCATTTGGTTTTTAATGAGGTTCAAGATAATAAAGTTGAGCAAGTGACTTGTCCTTGTGGTGATCAATTAGGCAATCCATTTTTAGGAGAAGTATTAAGCCAAATGAAGAATTCCAATGAATTGTTTGCTGATGCTGATCCAAAAATAGAAGGTATCATTGCAGTTAATCTAGAGAGAGCAAATCAACGTTCTTATTTAGTGTTTTCGAGCAGTTTTGAAGTACAAGCAATTTCAGAGAAAGGAAGAGTATCTCCGCATAAATTTCAACGCTTAGTAGCTAAGGTGAGTTGTGAGGGGACAAGATGGAAAGTGGCTTCTATATTGAATTATGGGATTTTTGTCGATGGAGTGGTGAATTTAGATATGGCTATTGCTCAGTTAGAAACAGCAGAAGATGTGGATCAACGAACACAATTAAAATCAGCGATTTTGAGTTATTTGTTCATTGATATTGATAAAGATGGTATTTATGAATTGAAGGAAGAGGGGAGTTATGAACTTGTTGATACAGAACATCCTTGTGTGAGTTATACTCAAATTTATGCATGGAAAGAGCAAATTCCCAAAAGTCTATTCAACTTGGAAGGTCATACTAAATTATGCGATGATAGGATCTTAGGTGCTCTAACAAAAGGAGATTCTCTAGGTACTCTATATCGTGTATATGGATATGGAGACATAGACCAAGACAGCACAATAGAGATTGCCATCATCAAAATAGAGTTGGTCTATGGTGGTGGAAGTGTTCGTAGACAGGTATTGGATCGTAGCCAAAGAAAATTTTCAGATTTGGTCTATAAATATGATCCAAAAGCAGAAAAATATCTAGAGGCTGCTGAGCTTAAAACTGGTCTAACAGAGGAGCATATGAAAACGATATTTAGAATTGAATAAGGGGTTTAGAAGTAGCAATCAATAAGAAATCAACACCACAAAATGTTTTATTAAATTTTATGTATTTCAAGCCTCAGTCGGTTTATTTCTTTAAGATCGGGGATGCCTTTTTCAAAAAAAATGGTTCTGCTTCGAATTCCCATAAATTCTAATTTTAATGAAGTTGTTTAAGAATTAGATTTAATGCAGAAATTCAGATGATTTTGATCAATTTGAGCCTCTTTTTTGAGTCGAT
>JAKVCT010000017.1 GCA_022448995.1 Saprospiraceae bacterium | reverse complement strand
TTGTACTTGACAAACAGGCTTACAGAATATAAGTCGTTCAACTTTAAGTCTTTACAATGTTCGGACAGACGAAGCAGTTAACTTCGTTGAGCTCGCTATGGGCTCGGTTCCTACGGAACGTCAATGTTCGTCCTTCTTTGTTGCTGACAACCCATATAGTCCGATTAATCCAGTTGGGTAGATTTTGCTAAGTTTTTAGCGAAACTGAGCTTTATTTTTAGCTCGACACAACTTATTTTTCGAGTAAAACACTGAATTCAAAAAAGAAATTACCCCGCTTTTGACTATAAAGTACAAAAAGCGGGGTGATTTCTTTTTTAACTTGCATTTTAAATAATTGATTATCAGTGGATTAATTTAATACTGAAAGTCCCTATTGTAAATAATTAATTATCAGTGGATTAATTAATACTGAAACAGCCTAACTACGATAACATTTGGACTGTTACTTAATTAGCATCATAAATGCTCTTTTATCAGTAGTGTAGTTTACTTTTGTCTGAAAGCAGCATCTAAAATATCTGCCTGAAATGGCCCTGTAGGTAAATCTCTAGTATTGCTATAAACAGCTGCTATGAAAACAGTCGTTGCAGCAGAAGTAGCGATACTTACTAATGCTATAATAATACCTCCTACCAAGACACCAAGAACAGGATGGATTGCTCCAAATACAAACCCTAATACTATTCCAATTAGGATACCAAGAAACTGGAAGATACCAAAGCTAAAATTAGCAACTAAGGATTCGCCCCATTTCTCTTTCATCATTTGGATAGAACCTTTGATGGATTCCATAACACCTTTATCTTCATAAATTAGAATTGGAACAACAAAGAAGGTCATGATTGACCAAACAATACCAATAATACTAGCAATGATTTCTCCTACCTTATTGCTATTTTGCAACATATTTAGTAGGGTACCAACAATGGCAGATACAAATGCCCAACTAAGTATTTTTCCTATTCTAGAAGAGGCAAAGGACATTCCATCGCCCAGTGAGGTTTCTTCACCTTTGAAGATTTTCATAGCACAATGAATTAGTGCAGAGTTGAAGAAAATAATAAGAAAATAACAAATTAGGTAGAAAGGAAATACAGCTCCTATCAAGTAAGCTTCGGCATTATCAATACCTACAGCAAAGATTCCAATTGTGAAGGAAGCAAGTACTAGGATTAAGCTTAGGGTAGAGACAATGGGGAAAATCATCAAAGATTTATTCTCGTAAATAGTTTTTAGGCTGAGTTTAGATAATTGCCAGCCTTTTTGAAGACGATCAAACATGATGTGTTAGTGATTTTTGGGAAAAAGTGAAATAATATTTATTCTTAATTCTTATAGTCTATGAAGGGCTAGCTTTACTAATCCCTTAGGGGTTGATAACTATTTGATAAAATCAGAGTTATAGACTATTGATAGTTTTTAATAATCAATTTTTTAGAATGTTTGGTATAAGTTGTTCCTACAGCTAGTTTTTTGTGAGTATTCATCAATGATAGTTCGTTGATTTTTTAATTTTTACTTTGTAGAGCCCTATTGGGGTTCTTAGTTTTTGATAATCGTGGTTTTATGGATTTTAATTGGTTTTATGTATCCATTTGATTATTAGTATGAATGAACTATCAATTAAAAGAATACGAATTAATTGTGACTAGCTACTTACTTACTTAAGTAATCTTTAGTAGTCTGTGATTTTTTATCAATTGATAATTAATATTTTACAAAAACGCTGTAGACACATCTTAAAAATAAATAAAAAAATAGACTTGTTATTACTATTGTTGATAGTTTTTTGAACATAATACTCTGTAATATAAATTTTAGAAAATAATGGCAAAGAAAGATACTGTAAATTTTATTGTAGATAAGCTCGAAGAATTATATCCTGAAACACCTATTCCATTAGAACACAAGGATCCTTACACGTTGCTAGTGGCTGTATTGCTCTCTGCACAATGTACAGATGCTCGTGTAAATACAGTTACACCAAGCCTATTTGACCTGGCAGACAATCCTTATGATATGGCACAACAGAATGTGGATGATATTGCCAAAATTATAAGACCCTGTGGATTATCACCACGCAAATCTAAGGCTATACACCAACTGTCACAGATCCTCTTGCAGCAATATCAAGGGGAAGTGCCTCAGACTTTTGAGGCATTAGAAGCGCTGCCAGGAGTAGGACACAAAACAGCTTCTGTTGTAATGTCGCAGGCTTTTGGTTATCCAGCTTTTCCTGTAGACACACATATTCATCGTTTAGCTTGGCGTTGGAAGCTCAGCACGGGTAAGAATGTAGAACAGACAGAGAAAGATTTGAAACGTTTATTCCCCAAGGAAATATGGAATAAATTACACTTGCAAATTATATTTTTTGGGCGAGAATATTGTCCAGCTCGTGGGCATAATCCTTATGATTGTCCAATCTGTAGTAAGTATGGTCGGAGAACAATGTTCGCAGAATTTGACAAAAAGCAACTAAAAAAGAAGTAAATACAAATCATCTTTGGTAGATATCTTGTTTAAGTATCGTACAATATAGATGAAATATATATCAGTCGAAAATTATTAAAATACATAAGTTTATGGCATTTCTATTATCTTTGTACTCGCAATAATCTCTAATACTTCAAATCATAAATCAGAACATGGATTCAAAATTAGAAGCTTTTGGACGTTTGCTCAAGATAATGGATGAACTACGTGAACAATGCCCTTGGGATAGGAAACAAACCTTGGAAAGCTTGCGTCATCTTACCATTGAGGAAACCTATGAATTAGCAGATGCCATCTTGGAAGGTAATATGGAAGAACTCAAAGGTGAAATTGGAGATATCATGCTGCATATGGTATTTTATGCTAAAATCGCAAGTGAAAAGAAGGCTTTTGATATAGAAGATGTACTTAACTTTTTGTGTGATAAAATGATTAGGAGGCATCCACATATTTATGGAGATACTGTTGCTGAAGACGAGGAGACAGTCAAAAAGAACTGGGAACAGATAAAGCTTAAAGAAGGAAAAAAATCAGTGTTACAAGGAGTGCCCAAATCACTACCTGCTCTGGTGAAAGCTTATCGAATCCAAGAGAAAGTAAAACAAGTGGGCTTTGAGTGGGAAGAGCAAGAAGATGTTTGGGCAAAAGTACAAGAAGAGATGGGAGAGCTGCATGAAGTGGTTCAGCAAAAGAATAAGGAGGAGATGGAAAAAGAGTTTGGTGATGTTTTGTTCTCGATGATTAATTATGCTCGTTTTCTGAATATCGATCCAGAACTTGCTCTTGAACGAACCAATCGGAAATTTATCAAGCGCTTTCAATATATTGAAACCCATGCACCTAAAGATCTCAAAGAAATGTCTTTGGCCGAAATGGATGTTTTATGGAATGAATCTAAGAAAAGTACTTAAGAGCATGTCTAAAATTAGTGTATTTGATAATATGAGTACCATTGCAACTTCGTTGAGCCCTTCGGGGTTTACAGCAAAGTATAAACAATCAACGAATCATCAATAATGATAGAATAGAACTTGTCTATAGATTCAATAGATTTATAGACTGTAGACTTTTTTAATCGAGAATTATGGAAACAATTAAGCAAACAACGCAACTCTCAAAGCGTATTACACGCATGGCAGAATCCGCTACGATCAAAATGGCACAATTAGCTAGAGATCTTAAAGCACAAGGTCATCCAGTTATTAGTCTAAGTTTGGGAGAACCAGATTTTGATACGCCTCAACATATCAAGGATGCGGCTGTCAAGGCATTAGCCGATGGTTATACTAAGTACACGCCAGTACCTGGTTTGATAGAGCTAAGAGAGGCAATCTGTACTAAACTCAAGCGCGATAATGGATTGGAATACAGTCCCAACCAAATTGTCGTTTCGAATGGTGCCAAACAATGTATTGCTAATCTTTCTTTGGCTTTATTAGACGAAGGAGATGAGGTCATCATTTTTACACCATATTGGGTTTCTTACAGAGAGATTATGCGTTTGGGGGGGGGGAATCCAGTACATGTTAATGCTGGAATTGATCAGGATTTTAAGGTTAGCGCAAGACAATTAGCAGAAGCTATAACTCCAAAAACGCGTATGCTTATTTTTTCTTCGCCTTGCAACCCCACAGGATCCTCTTTTACACCTGAGGAATTGGCTGAATTGGTTGCTGTATTGGAAGAGCATCCACAGATTATTGTTGTTTCAGATGAGATTTATGAGTATATTAATTTTACAAGTCAAGGGCATGTAAGTATTGCTTCTTTTGATTCGATCAAAGATCGTACAGTAGTGGTTAATGGTTTTTCCAAGGGGTTTGCTATGACAGGTTGGCGCTTAGGGTATTTGGCGGCACCTGAATGGATCGCAAAAGCCTGTACTAAGATGCAAGGGCAATTTACTTCTGGTGCAAATGCCTTTGGTCAGATGGCAGCGGCATATGCTTTGACTAGTAATATGAAGCCAACTCAAGATATGAAAGTTGCCTATCAGCGTCGTCGAGACTTATTGATTGATGCACTAAGCAAAATTGATGGATTCAAAGTAAATACTCCTCCTGGTGCTTTTTATTTGTTTCCAGATATTCATGCGTTCTTTGGCAAGGCTGATGTTGATGGGAATGTAATTGAAAATGCAGATGACTTCTGTGAATATATTTTGCATCATGCACATGTAGCTATTGTAACGGGAACTGCTTTTGGTGAGCCTAATTGTGTGCGCTTTTCTTATGCAGCTTCGGATGAAATCTTGAAGGAAGCCGCAAGTAGAATAGCAAAAGCTGTTGCAAAGTTAAAGTAGGGAGGTTTACTTCATAGAGTCCTTCGTGGTATGGGGCTGTCCAAAAAGGTAAATTTCGAAAAATGAAACCAAATAAAATTTTGGATTTTATTTTTTCTTTGTTGCGAGGGAATGAATTGCCTCGCTTTGGATCGTATTTTCTCATCTATAGCGAGGCAATTCATTCCCTCGCCAAATAATATTCTAATCTTTCAGATTAGGGTAACCTTTTTAGACAGCCCCATTTTTTTACAAACACCTGTAGATTGTTGATTATCAATAGACTTACTTAATGCTGAACGTCCTGATTATAAGGTGGTTGATTTTAATATTAAGCCACAAAGTGCTCTACAATTTCCCTATCTCTTCCTTACTTGAGGTTGAGTGAAATTATACATAATTCCAATTCTATATTGGACTAAGGGTCTAGCTGTTAGAATACTATTCGGACTAAAATATAGAACATTTAATAGAATCTCTGCTGTAAAACAAAAACCTTTATCAAATCTAGGTGTAGCATAACCTGCACCTACGTTCACCGCAGGTGCGCCAAATTGAACATATCGAGAACCAGGTGTTTGGAGTTTTTCAGCTACCATAAGATATTCTCCTTCAGCATGTAAATAGAAATTAGAAACAGGATGTTCAATCATAGCTAATGGGCGAAATCTGAGAAAACCCTTGAAACCGTAGATATGTTGGTGATAAGCTTGGACTCCATTGTTAGCATAGCTATATACATAAGGAATACCTGTACCTATAGCCGCAAACTTACCTAAACGATAGCCTACATATGGTGAAAAATCAACACTAAATGAAAAGCTTGTAAAGCTCAATCCAAAGTTGCTACCAATGAATAAACCATCCAAATTTGTAGGTTTAGGATCTCTCATAGCCTTAGGCTTTTTTAGGCGCTTTTCCTGTTTTCCTCTAGGCTTTTTATTGTTGTCATTAGATTGTCCATTATCAATAAACTCATCATCATAATATTCATCATCAGGATCTGTAGGTGAATCTTGTGCATAGGATTGATTGCTATAACTTAACAAACAAAATAATAATAAAAGGAAACTAGGTATTTTCAGTGAATTCATGAATTGTTTATTTTGAGAATGTAGATACATTTTAGAACATGTTTAAATTGATCATAATTGTTCATACGAAATATCAATTTTCAGATCTTTTCGTCCATTGTTTTGAATAATGGACAAATCTCGCAGGGCTCTACGAAGTTAATTTTTGTAAAGATAATTATGTTCATCTACTTAATAGAGTGTAATATAAATTTTTATGAGTTAATTGGTTGAATCTTTTATTGGGGCAGAGCTACTGGTCTGCACTGTAGATAGATATTTCGTATCTGTATCAAAGGGCATTAATTACGTTTGATCCTTTCAGAATTTAACTGCGTTGAGCCCTTTGTCAAATAATATTTATTATAGCCTACTTAACTTACTTATTGTTAGTATGACTACTATTTTTGAGCCATTTTTAGAATTAAACGCTTATCAATAGTTTTTCGTAAGGTTCAATTCATTATAAATAGCACTACTCATCTGTAGAAAGTAGAATTTTTTTAGGATTCAGTATACCCTTAGGATCAAAAACAGTCTTAATCGCTCTTAACAATTGAATATGAACAGGATTACAGACAATATCCATGTAAGAACGTTGTACCCAACCAATGCCATGTTCTCCAGAAAGTGTACCCTTGAGTTGCTTAACCAATTCAAAGATTTCTCGGATGCCTTTGCTTAGACCATTCTTCCAAAAATCGTCATCTAGATTTCCCTTGAGAATATTAATATGTAGATTGCCATCTCCTGCATGGCCGTAACAGACCGATTCAAAACCATAGGTTTGCCCAATTGCCTTGACCCCTTTGAGTAGAATAGGTAGACTAGCCCTAGGAACTACCGTATCTTCTTCCTTGTAGATAGAGTTGAGCTTTACCGCCCGTCCTACTGAACGTCTTAGTTTCCACAGTTCATTTTTTTGTGTTTCGTTATCTGCGAACAGAATAGAACCTACATGGAACTGTTCTAAAACCTCATAGATTTTTTCACAATCAGTATATAATGTATCTAAGTGATTACCATCAACCTCTATGAGTAAATGTGCTTGTATATCATCAGGGATATCTAGACTAGTACCCCCATTGTAACGTATTGCATAATCAATAGCTGCACGTTCCATAAATTCTAATGTAGAAGGTGTAATTCCTGCTCGGAAAATAGCTGAAACAGCAGCACAAGCTGAGGCAGGGTCATAAAATGGTGCTAATAATAATAAACTATGACTGGGATGTGGAATCAAACGCAAGACTGCTTTCGTAATGATTCCCAGTGTACCTTCACTGCCAATCATAAGTTGAGTAAGATTATAACCAGTTGAATTTTTTAGCGTATTGGCACCTGTCCAAAAGCATTCGCCATTTGCTAACACTACCTCCAAATTGAGTACATAGTCCTTGACCACACCGTATTTGACAGCACGTGGGCCCCCTGAGTTTGTATTGATGTTCCCTCCGATATAGCATGTACCTCTGCTTGCTGGATCTGGCGGATAAAACAACCCTTTTTCACGGACTGCATCTTGCAAAACTGCTGTAATCACTCCAACTTCTACAGTCACTTGCAGATTAGCCTCATCAATATCCAAAATCTTATCAAACCGCTCCATTGATAATAAAACACCTCCACAAATGGGTAGTGCACCACCAGCTAGGCCTGTTCCTGCACCTCTTGGAGTAACAGGAATGTTTTGTTGATGGCAATATTTCATGATTTGGATGATCTCCTCAGTAGTTTGTGGACGTAGAATTAAATCAGGTGCATAGAATAAATCTTCGGTATGATCTTTTCCATATACATTTTTCTTTTCTGAGCTGTGGTGCACATATTCGGCTCCAATCATTTGGATGAAATCATTAATCTGTTGGTCGTGAATTCTTTGATAATTCATGTTGTGTACAAAGTTAAGTCTGTATTCTTAGAGTGTGTCTAAAACTAGGATCTGTGGAGCAAAAGTTAACTGTATTGAGTCCTTCAGAGTTGGCTTAAAATCAGCCAAGGATAACTGCGAGACCTTTTTTAAGTTAGGACTTATTGCTCTCTTGATGTTCTCCTAGCTCTACTACAAAATCAAAAAGCAGAACTCGCCAAAAATACGCAAGTTCTGCTTTTAAAAAGGATAATTGAATAGAATGTTCAATAAATAGGCTACTTACTTACCGCTTGTAACTTGGTTGAGCTACTCAATTATCATCTTATTTCTTCAATCCAATCTCTTTCAAGCGCTCATCCAAATATTCTCCTGCTGTCATATTTTCGTAAGCTAATGGCGTTTCTTCACTAACACAAGATTCTAAACAGGTCAGATCCATATCACCTTTAGGATGCAAGAAGAAAGGAATAGACATACGTGGAGTATGCCACAATTCTCTTGGTGGATTGACTACACGGTGTGTAGTAGATTTTAGGTAATTATTGGTTAAACGTTGTAACATATCACCTACATTGATCACAATAGCATCTCCTGTTGCCTTCACATCAATCCATTCCGTTTTATCTACCCCTTGAACCTGTAATCCACTTGCAGAAGCACCCACTAATAGTGTAATTAAGTTGATGTCTTCATGCTCTTCTGCACGAATAGCAGAAGCTGGTTCATGAGTGATCGGAGGATAATAAATTGCACGCAAGATACTATTTCCAAAAGTAATATGCGAGGTAAAGTAGTCGCGATCAAGTCCCAAGAAAAGAGCAATTGCTTCCAATAAGGCACCTCCAGATTTCTCAAAAGAACGATATAATTCCATTCCTGTTTTTAGAAACTCTGAACGTTCTGCTACTTCTACATTAGAATGATAATTTGCATGTAATGGATGATCTGCTGGAGTCTCTTGACCAATTTGGAAAAACTCTTTCAAATCGGCTACTTCTGACTGTTTAGCATGTTCTTTACCAAATGAAGTATACCCTCTTTGTCCTGCAAGTCCTGCAATTTCATACTTTCGTTTAATTTCTGTGGATAAACCAAAGAAGGTTTCTGCTTCTTCATAAAATTTATTAACCAAATCTGAAGGTATCCCATGGTTAACTACACCTACAAATCCGATTTCAGTGAATGCCTTACCAATTGCTTGGACAAATGAAGCTTGTTGAGCAGAGTCTCCATCTACAAATTTAGAAAGATCTACTACTGGTATTCCTGATACAGTTGCCATAAAATTATTGTTATTATAATCACTATTAGTCAATGAATCCTTTTTTTTCAAAAAGCTAAAATTACTTATCTGCTAAGTAGTTGATTATTAATGTTTATAAAATATATTTGTTGTGTTTCTAGAATTTGTAGTTTTAGCTCAAAACCAACAAACTCTGTAAGTAAGTAGCCGGACACAATCCGTTTCTTATGTCTATTCTTGTTTTTTGATTTCGATTAGATAACGGAAATCAAGAATTTTACTCTTTTTTACAAAAAGATAATAATTTCGTGAGCTACTAAACTTATTATTCTCTCAATAATAACAAAATTGCTTTAGATATTAGAATCTAAACCTTTAGAAGTTATCTTTATCAAACTTTATTAGTATTATAGCTTGATTTTGGACTCTCAAGATTAAAGTCGTAAAACTATAGTTTGTAAACTTTTGGCTTTGTTAGACTCTTTGAGATCGATCGTACGCATTTTTTGAGGGCTCTTAAATGACTGAAGATCAATATTAGTTTTTTTTAGCAAAAATCAAAAACAACTTTTAATTTTGTTGAGTATTTTATGATCTTAGTTGATAGGTTTTTTGTAAATAGTTGATAATCAAGCTAGTCTTTTGGTTGTTGACTTTTCTTAGAGCGTTATTATTGGGCTTGTAGTGTATTTAAGTATAATTTTTTAATCAGATAAGATGGAAGAAACAATCGAAAATCAAATTACCAAAACAGATGATAAACCCAATTATCCTTTGCCTTATGTTTATCCAGAGCTCAATGATTGGCCTTTGGCTAAATTAGGTAATGATCGAGAGGAATTTATCAATCAGGTTTGTGATCATCTGATTAAGAAGTTGATTGATGATAATGGGGCAGGTACATTGAGTGAGCAAATTGCTAAGGTGCTGTACCTAGAGCGTGCGCGTATTCGAAGCAATCCGTGGAAGGCAGATCCACCAGATGATATGGATTTTTGGAGTGATATCAAACAAAAGTTGTTGCGACACTCTTTGGATCAGTCAGAGACAGAAGTATTCGAGCACAACAAACAACTCTTGGAGCGTATTATTCGACGCTATGTGGTAGAGATTACAAGTAATTTTAAAGTACCTACATATCGACTAGCACGCAAGGTTTTACCAATCATGTTTGGTACTTTATTAAATACAGGTCAGCTTTTTCGTAAGAAACGAAGACTGCGTCAACGTTTGAAGATTGTGGGGGAGATCGATATGGCGCGTTCTCTTCTCAAAAAAGGAACAGTTGTTTTAGTACCCACTCATTTCAGTAATCTAGATTCTATACTTATTGGTTGGTCTGCTGATCGAATAGGCTTGACGGCTTTATCTTATGGAGCAGGGCTGAACTTGTATAATTCTAGGATTTTAGCTCATTTCTTTAGTCGCTTGGGTGCTTATACTTTGGATAGGAGAAAGAAGAATAATTTCTATCTAGAAGCACTAAAAAGCTTTTCTCAGTTAACTATTGAACGTGGGATTCATACTTTATTCTTTCCAGGAGGAACCCGATCTAGATCTGGTAAATTAGAAACTAAATTGAAAATGGGACTGTTAGGAACAGCTCTAGATGCACAGTGTAGATTGTATGAACGAGGAGAGAATACCAAGATTTTTATCATTCCTGTAGTCTTGAATTATCACTTTGTATTGGAGGCGAAGAACTTGATTGATCAGCAGCTACAACGAGAAGGAAAAGAGTTATATCTTGTAGAAAAAAAGGCTTTTGGTGGTTTTTGGAATTTATTGAAGTTCTTACGTAAGTTTTTCTCAGCAGGATCAGAAGCGGTTGTTAAATATGGTAAACCTTTGGATGTTTTAGGTAACTTTGTGAATGCAGAAGGAGAGAGTTTGGATCAATTTGGAAGAAAAATTGATATTCGAGATTATTTTATCTCAGATGGAGTGTTAAAAATGGATAAACAACGTAATGAGCAATATACTAAGCGCCTTGCACAACGTATAGTTGCTCGTTATCGAGTAGAAAATATAGTCTTGAGTAGTCATCTAGTGGCTTATGTAGCCTTCAATATCTTGCGTAAACAGTTTTCGAGTTTAGATCTTTATGGCTTATTACGTTTGGCCAGAGAAGACCGAATCATATTGAAGACCGTCTTTTACAGAAATATTGAGACTATTCGACAGAGATTAAAAACGTTGGAAAAAGAAGGTGGAGTGGGGTTATCTCCAATTGTCCGAGAAGGAAGTTTAGATAAACTAATCAAAGATGGAATTAAGAATGTGGGGACTTTTCACGTCAAGAAGGCACTAAAATTAGACAAAGAAGGAGATATTCGCAGTGAGGATATTAATCTGCTTTATTATTATCATAATCGTTTGGAAGGTTATAATCTAGCAAAATACATTGATATTAACACCTAAGAGGATGCCAAACAATTGCTGAACTAACTGCACAACTGAGTAATTTGTATTCTGTATAACTCCATTTGTATTAATCGTTGTTCTAACTGACTTTTTTAACAAAAAATTGAAAACTGCTGATCCATTGTCGTCTATTATAACTCTATGATCTATGAAGGAACTCAAAAATATAATTTTAACTTTTTTTTGTTTGGGAATATTTGCTTGTGGGAGTAGTGAAGAAACTAAAGCTTGGGAGGCTGCTAAAGTACAAGCTTCGGAAGATGCTATCGATGCTTTTTTGGCAAAATATCCAGAATCAGGATATCAAGAAGAAGCTAAGAAGTATAAGGAACATTTGCTTTGGGAATATGCCTTACTTGAGAATACATGCTACCATTTTTTGGAGTACAAAAGTCAATATCCAGAAGGGAAGTATGTTGCTCAGGCACAAAATATAATTGATTCATTACAAAAAGAATATACCATCAATCTTGCACAGCTCACTCAGAATCGATTTACAGGATATATTCAACATGATAAACAAGATTTAGAAATATTATCCTTACGTTTTGTACAAATTCAAGAGTCTGCAGAGGAGGTTTTATTTGTGGCAGATGTCACCTTGAGCAGTAACCTCAGAAAAAATCTACAAGGACGAATTGATCTAGCTCGAGCTATTATTTATTTTGAAGAAGATACTACTGATGATTTCTTGGCACAGTTGGGTAGAGGGGCTGTGTATATTAGAGGAAATCAAATCTTAATTGAATCAATTGTCTTGGGAAGTTATTGGAAACTTAAGAATATATAGAAGTTACTTACTTCTTGTTCTAGAACTTTTATAAAATTGTTTAGGAGAAGAAACTTTTGATGAAAAGACTTTCGATTTTAGAACAAAAAAAAAAAGTAGAAATTATTACCTTTGCATTTCTTATACTTGAATTTAGAGTATGAAGTCGTTTAAAAATTATCTTTGGCACACTGAATCCGCTGAATTTTTGTACTAAATAACTTCTAAGTCTAAACTTATTCTAAACTGTAATATAAAAGCTTTTTTAGCTTCGCTAAGCCCTTCGGGGGGGGTGCTATACTACATCTATTTTAGAATTACCCTAAAATTTAGAATGCACGAACCATACTTAAACATACTGCTAAACCTTATGAGTTCGTTTATTCTTTACTTCGTTGAGTCTCTCGGAGTTCTTTTTTATTGATAATTAGAATTTTATAAATTAAGTTTATGTAGGTTTTTGGTTACCAGGAGCTTACAGAAAGTTTACAAATTAATGAAACTAAAAAATACTATGAAAATTATTTCAGCCATACTTTGTATATTGAGTCTGACCATTTTTTTAGGAGCTTGTGAAAACTATAAAGAAGATTATGAAAAAGTGTTGCAGGAGAAAGCTGCTATGGAACAAAAAATAACTGCTTATGAATCAGAAGAGCAACTTATTAAGGGGGAGTATAGTGATGCCATAGAAACACTAAATGCAATAGAGGATACATTAAGAATGATCGCTGGTAGAGAAAAACAAATTCAAGATTTGACAAGAAGCCGAGAGATCACTGGAAATTTGACACAGAAGCAAGCTATTGTAGAAAAGTTGAAGATTTTAAGTGAAGCAAATCAGCAAGCTAAGAATGAGGCAAAGCGTATGAAAGAGCGCATAAAGTCTTATAAGATTGAGAATGAACAGCTCAAGAAGATGATTCAACAGGCTGAAACTAGAATTCTAGAAAAAGAAAGAGAGTTAGAAGAGGCAAGAACAGTTATTGATGACATGCAAAGAGCATTGAATAAGATGGAGAGTCAACTCCTGGAAAAAACAGGAGAGTTAGCTTCTACTTATGAGGAACTAAAAAATGAGCGGGATGAGTTGCTACGTACAGAGGAACGCTTGAAAAAAACAATCGCAGACCTTCAACAAAAAAATACCTTTATTGATAAACAGGCACGTGGATACATTGCTTGTGGTTCCAAAAGAGATTTGCGTAGAAATGGTATTTTGCAGAAAACAACCATGAAGTTGACTAGAGAATATCAGAATGCAGTTCAAGGTTACAGCGATATTGTCAATTATTTTCAGAGCAATGAGTTTTCTTGTGGAGAAGAAGGAACAATTAGTAGAATCTTACCTGAACGTGATATCAATTCTTATAAATTGGAAGGAAATAAACTGATTGTTACAGATAATGCTAAATTCTGGAAGACAGATAAAATTGTTGTTTTAATCAAAGAATAAGTAGGTCTACCTACGTATGTTCAGTATTAAACCAGAAATCAACCTACAAAATACAAGGAACTGAAGTATAAATAACAGTTCTAAGAAATGATTATTGTAAGAATTCATCTTGCGATAATCATTTTTTATTTTTTCTAAAAAAGAAAGTCAGATTATCTAGCGAAATTTTAGTATTTTAGACTTTTGCAAGTGAAAAAGTGGAAAAATAAAGTTTAGACTTCAATATAGACCGAAATTCTTAAACTCAATTTTGAATCTGCTGTTACTTCTTAAGTACAGATGCTTGAAAAAGTTAGATCAAAAATATTTATATACGGCTGATTAAGAATAAAAAAATGCTAAAACTTATAAAAACAGAAGATGGATCGCATACGCTCCACTCCGAGCAATTCGGAGTGACTTACCATTCTATTTATGGGGCAATGCAAGAAACACAAACTGTATTTCTAGACGCAGGCTTGTACCACAAGGGGCAACAAAACCCTAAATTATCTATCTTAGAGATTGGTTTTGGTACAGGTTTGAATGCTTTTATGACCTATCTCAATGCCAAGGAAAAGGGATATAATATAGCATATACTGGTATAGAGGCATATCCTGTAGAGGGAGAACTTGTTCGTCAGTTAAACTATCCAGAAATCTTAAATGCAGAAGGAGAAGAGGCAGTTTTTTACAAGATGCACGAGAAAAGAAACGAGTGGATTCAGTTGAATGAAACCTTCAAATTTATTCAAGAGGTTACGACTTTTCAAGAACTTGAAAAGAATAATCTATATGATATCGTGTATTATGATGCATTTGCACCCAATGCTCAGCCAGAGCTTTGGGACCAAGTTATCTTAGAGAAAATGTATAATGCTCTGAAACCTGAGGGTGTTTTGGTAACGTATTGTGCCAAGGGTTCCTTCAAGAGAGCTTTGAAAGCTTTGGGTTTTCAGGTAGAAGCTTTACCTGGCCCCAAGAATAAACGCGAAATGACACGAGCAACCAAAACTCTCTTATCTACTGAACCAACGATTTCTACTCAGGAGGATTCTCCTCTTCTTGAACAATAGTTAGGCTACGCGCAGGGGAAATCCCCTGCGTCAGTCTAGATACCAATATAATTCCTATCAAACCTGCCAACATTGCAAAGGTCCTAAAGGGAAGTTCAATGCTTTTCACAGTAGGGTCGCCCTCAATTGCCATACTGTAGTCAATCAGAGTCGGAATTCCCAGTGTAGCATCTCCTCCCGAAAATCGAATAAATGCAGCTACAGTAAATCCAAATGCAACTCCATAGACATTGGCCTTCTTATCAAATAAGGCACAAACCAAGGCAGGGAATAGCAAGCAGTACACAAAGTCAGCACATAGAAACCACAGACTGTAGACGCTCTTAACCTGAAGTGCAATCAAGGTTGCAGCAATTCCTATGATCCAAATACAACGTTTAATCACTTTGGCGAGTTGTTCGGATTTGACCCTTGGGTTGATCAATGGTCTGTAGATATTCCAACTTGCCATAGAAGAAGCAGATAAGATAGACGAATCTGCAGAGGACATTACAGCTGCTGCAATAGCACCTAAACCAATAGTTGCAATGACAGTAGGGGTTAAGTTCTGCATAATTTCGGGGAGAATCTGTAGGCTTTCGGCTGGAGCAACTATACTCAAGTTATCTACAGCAGCACTACCTACTACACCAATTACAATGGGAGGAATGGCAGCCAATAAACAAATCACTCCTGCAAATATAGAGAGATTCCTAGCTGTACTTTCATTTTTTGCAGAGAGTACACGTTGGAAATATACCTGCCAAGGAATGCCTCCAAAAATCAATAGAAGTGCATAGTCCCACCAAGTAAAATAAGAGCCACCTAGACTTTCCCAAGAAGGAAGTAGGCTAGCCCCACCTGTGTATTTTTGTTCATAACTAGACCACGCCAGATCCCAGCCTCCTACAGCCTCTACAGCATAAGGTAGTGTAAGTCCTAATCCCAATAGTAGCAATAGCATCTGTAAAACATCAGTCAAAGCAACAGCCCATAGTCCACCCAAAGCAGTGTATGCGATTGCAATAAATGCAGATAATAAAATGGACTCTTCAAATCCAATACCTAGGACAATACCAAAGGTAGAGCCCAAGGCAGAAAGAATAGCTGCTGTCCAAAACAGTTCACCAAATAAGGCTGGTAGAAAAAGTACAGCAGTCATACGTTGCCCAAACCTTTGAGCCAAAGGATCTAACATTGTCCTAAACTTGAAACGGCGCATCTTTTTGGCAAAGAATAAACCTCCAATAATTAGGCTTAAAGCATAACCCCAAGGGGCTTGAACCCAAACCAAACCTGAGTTGTATGTAGCTTCTGCTGCTCCATTGATATAGCCTCCTCCAATCCAGGTAGCACTCATCGTAAAAACGGCAATCCATAAGGGGATAGAACGCCCCGCTAAGAGTACATCTTCATCTGAGGCCTGTGTTTTTTTGCGAGAGGCCAAATAGCTCCCAATAAAAAATATAAAGCCATAAAAGAATAACATAGAGAAGAAGCCTCCCCAAAAGATTTTACCTTGGATCTGGTCTATAACCAAAATAGAGGGGGGCGTATTGGGCTCTGTTGATTTGAAGTAGATATGCAAAGACTTCGACTGATAATCTAAAAGTTGTGGATTATATTGATTTAATCGAAGAATTGCATTTTCTTGAGCTAGATACTGTGTCTTTTTGTAGGTTTTGGGTAGAAATTGTAAATAGCTCTGTACAATTTTGTCCAAAAGAATTTTCTGGGTATCTTTTATGGCTAGATTATGGATACCTTTATCTGCAAGTGATTGGAGTTGTATTTGATCTAAGGTGTTCCGAAAATTGGTGATCTGTTGAGATAATTCCTCGAGTGGAGCCTTTGAGCGATCCGCTTGTAGATTTATTTCTGTATGGATTTCTTCTTGAGGAATCGTGGAAGAGTTACTCAAATAAATATATAAACCCATTAGGCTGAGTAGACCCATCATGATCAGAGTAGGGAGGAAGAGCTGCCAAGATTTTTTTTTAGACATAAATCTATATTATAAGTTAGAAAATACACGGAGAGTTAGGTTCTAGCGTACTTAATCTTTTTTTACAACTTCACTTATTAGGATGAATTGCTCGTGACTTTTTTTGCTGTCAAAACTAAGCTTTTAGTGGCTTTTAGTTGATAATCAATTGTTTGTGTCCTTAGGTTGTTTTGTGTGTCTAAGGTGAATTATCTTGATTATGAAATTAGTTAGTAAGCGCTATTCGGCTTTAGTTTCAGCCAAAATTAAAAAAATCAATCAACTATTATAACTATAACTACCGAATTACATTAAATTCGTGAATTAAGAATCAAAAGTAATTATCAATTCTATAATGGGAAAAGAACTAAATCATAAATTGGAATATAGTACAGGACGAAAACTAGCTGCTTGGGCTGTACATTTATTTACAGCATCGGGTATTGTAGCAGGTTTTTTTGCTATTGTTGCCATTGCTGAAGCTAATTTCTTCTTAGCATTTATTTTATTATTGGTCACAACCATCATTGATGGAATAGATGGAACGTTTGCACGAATGGTTAAGACCACAGAAGTCCTACCAAATATATCTGGCAAGACTATGGACTATGTTATTGATTTTGCCACCTATGCTATTATTCCTGCATACTTGATTTATGCAGCTACACAGGGTGGTATCAGTGTAACAGATGGGGGCGAATACCTAATTCCAGATTATTTACGCGAAGTGACAGCTGTCATCATCCTGTTGATTTCTGCTATTTATTATGGAAAAGAAGGAATGGTCTCAGAAGACTATTATTTTGTAGGGTTTCCTGTTCTGTGGAATTTAGTTGCTTTTTATTTATATTATGTATTCAATCTACCTCCCATCTGGAATTTTATTTTAGTATTGGTATTTGGTATCTTGCATTTTGTGCCAATTAAATTTATGTACCCTAGTCGAACTCAAAAATTTCAAGTACTGAATATAATTGTTACTATATTGTGTATTGGTAGTAATTTTGCGCTATTAGTAGTTATAGAATGGGATTTTTCAGGAGTTTATTTAGAAATAATTGCTAGAGTCGTTTCTATTTTAACTTTAGCTTATTTTGGATTTTTGGGCATTTATCATACATATTTTGACAAGGAAACCAAAGGGATTGCTTAGAAGTGATACATCAACTATCTAGCAAGCGTATTTAATTTTTTCTTATGAAAACAGTTACTTTTATTTTCTTCTTGATTTTTACTGGAGTTGGTCAACTTAGTTTAGCACAGGTTGAAGCTAGGGTACATCAGGTTTTTGATGTAGGGATGGCAGAACGCCTTGAAACTTCGATTACGAATCCCAATTTTGAAGTAAATATCAAAGAAACTTATTCAACGGTTATTATTGTAGAATGCATTATTTCCTTAGATTTAGCGGATCCTCAACTTATTGAAGATTTGATCCAACAAGGAAGATATAAGGTTTATGTAAAAAAAGAGAATGGAGTTATTACAATCAAGGCCAATGAGGAACAGGTACCAGTAGTAATTAATGGTAAAGAAGCTGAAGAATATGTAATTTATAATGTTGCAGTACCAGAGTATCTAGAATATGATTATTAAGGTCATGTGACTAGATCATAGCAATGATTTTATTCATCGTACAGAATCTAATTGTTTTGTTAAGGCTTTAGATTCTTGTATCAATTTTTTAAGAATTAGGTTATATTAGAATGTGTTATTAGTAGATTTTAATTGGTAAAGTTTTTTAGAGCGTTTAATGGATGGGCAATCGTTTGTTTTGTGACACCTTTGCTATTGAAGATACTCTATTACTTGTTAGATATTTTCTATAATCTACGAACTATAATCACATAATTATGTCCACCTACTTACTTAATTATCATTTGTTTAAAAGCACAATAAGTGCTCAGCGAAGCGAAAGCTTCACGTACTATTGTTACAGTGTACTTAATTTATTTCAATATCAACTTTAATGTCAAAAGAAGCCATCGGGATTTTTGATTCAGGTATAGGAGGATTGACGATAGCAAGAGGTATCGCAGAAGCACTTCCTAATGAATCTATCATTTATTTTGGAGATACAGCACATTTGCCCTACGGCGATAAATCTGCTACTTCCATACGAAACTACTCAACAGCTATTGTTGAATTTTTGATTCAGAAAGGTTGCAAGCTAATTGTTATTGCATGTAATTCGGCATCAGCAGCAGCTTCAAAACTACTAGCAGAACAGTTTTCGGGGATTATCCCCATAATTAATGTAATAGATCCTTTGGTCGAAAAAGTGGAGAAAGAAGCCTATGCTAAAATAGGAATCATAGCAACTCGAGCAACTGTCCATTCTGGGGTATATGTACAACGTTTGTTGTCTGCTCAACCTAATCTCACAGTTGTTTCTTTGGCTACAGGGCTTTTAGCTCAAATGATCGAAGAAAACTATATCCAAAATACAGTGCGTAGAGCATTAATTCATAATTATCTGTCTTATCCTGATTTTGACGATATAGAAGCTCTTTTATTGGCTTGCACACATTATCCTTTGATTCGTTCAGAAATAGAAGAGTATTGGGAGGGGAATATTCAGGTTTTGGATGCTATTGATGTAGTGGCTGCAACAGTGAGTACCACACTAAAACAATTGGGGCTAGAAGCTCCTTTGGGACAAGTTGTAGAACATCAGTTTTATGTTTCTGATTATACTCCTACATTTGAGCAGACTGCTCAGCTTTTTTATGGAACAGAGATCCCTCTGAAAGTGGCTCCATGGCAAAATGGGCATATCCTAGTACCTTCAATAGAAGATAAGTTATTCATTATAAACAAGTAAGAGAAACAGCTTATGTTTTCAATCCTAAAAAAAAATAGTTATCATTTACTTTGGTTGACACTGATCGGAACAAGTGTTTTCTTCCTCTCCACAGACTTTGGGCGCTTAATAAAAATCACCCAAAATATGGAAATCTTCTCAGAGGTTTACCGTGAAGTCAATGAACATTATGTGGACGAAACTGATCCTAACCAACTCATGCGAACCGCTTTGGATTCGATGCTAGCTGATATGGATCCATATACCAATTTTTACTCAGAGGCACAACGCCAGCAAGTTTGGAAGAATGTCAAAGGGGGATGGGATGGTATTGGTGTAGAGGTAATGAAACATCAAGGTAAATTTATAGTCAAAAAAGTATTGGAAGAAAGTCCTGCCCAGAAGGTTGAAATTTGGGTAGGAGACGAAATCTTACGTATTGACGGAGCCGACCTAGAAGGTAAAAAGAGAGAAGAAGTAGAGGAACTCTTGCAAGGGCGCGCAGGAACACAGGTCACAGTAGAATGGAAGCGTCCTTTGGGGAAATCACGTTCTATAGAGTTTACAAGGGAAAAAGTAAGTCGTAAGAATGTTCCATACTACAGTATGTTAGATGAAAAAACTGCTTATGTAGTATTGACTACTTTTACGGAACGAGCAGCAGGAAATATCGCTGATGCATTTAAGGAATTGCAAGAAGAACATAATCCTGAACAAATCATCCTAGATCTAAGAAATAATGGTGGAGGACTTTTGATAGAGGCTGTTAGTATTTGTAATATATTTATTCCTAAAGGATTAGAGGTTGTTTATACAAGAAATAAGATTGCTAATTGGGATCGGTCATTTAAGACTATGAACAAACCTATTGATATGGATATCCCGTTGATTATCCTAATGAATGGTCGTTCTGCTTCTGCATCAGAGATTGTGGCTGGTGCTATTCAGGATTTTGATAGAGGATTATTGGTTGGGCGCAATTCGTTTGGTAAGGGCTTGGTGCAGAATACCCGTGACGTAGGTTATAATTCCAAGATAAAACTCACGACTGCCAAGTATTATATCCCAAGTGGACGTTGTATACAAGCACTAGATTATAAAGATGGTAAACCTGTGCAGATTCCAGATTCTTTACGTCAAAGTTTTACAACTAAGAATGGTAGGGCAGTAAAAGATGGAAATGGTTTAGCACCTGATTTGAAGATTGAAAAGGAAGAGAAATCAACGATTGCCAAACAGTTGTTAGCAAAGAAGGTGATTTTTGATTTTGCAACGAATTATAGAAATCAACATGATTCTATTGTTGGTGCTAAGGAGTTTAAGCTAACAGAGAAGGATTTTGAAGCGTTTTTGACTTTTGTGAAAAAATATGATCTGGAAACTAAAAGTGAACAATCCTTAAAAAAACTAGAGCAAACTGCTGAAAAAGAGGGCACACTTGATGAAATGCGTGCAACGATAGATAAGATTCGTCAGTCATTAGTAGAAACTAGACAAAAACAGCTTACTGTTCGAAAAGACGAAGTCTTAGGTTTATTAGAAAATGAAATTATTGGTAGATATTATTTTGAGAAAGGTCAAATTGAGGCACGTTTGTCAAAAGACACAGATGTAGAATCAGCAATAGAGTTGTTTGCTGATGAGGAACAATTTTCAGAATTATTGGAAAATAAATAATTATCCCAACGTTCTCGTATACATCTTATGCTTCTTCTAAAAGCATGTCTAAATTTCTTCTAAAATATACTCACATATAACAAACACACTAATTTTTAGACAGGCTCTAACTTCAATTCTTGAAGCCAAATTAGGAATAAAAGATCCGATTGGAAGCGTTTGAAAATTTATGTTACAGAGTATTAATTAATGTATAATCATGCAGATCAAAAATATAAAATGGCGTCCCTTAGCTTATATCGCAGTGTTTTTTGCAATTGCCTGGGGAGGCTTGTCCACAACACTGACAGATGATTTCGAGATGGCTAAAAATCTTGAGATCTATTCTAATGTATATAAAGAATTGAATACCTACTATGCTGACGAGGTAGATCCTGAAAAACTAATGACATCAGGAATGGATGCAATGTTGCGTAGTTTAGATCCCTATACTGTATATATTCCTGCAGATGAAGTTGCTGAATTTCGGTCTTCTTTGGCTGGGCATTATGGAGGAGTAGGTGCATCTATTATTCGTCGATCAGATTATGTAGAGATCCTAGAAATATATAAGGGGGGAGCTGCGGCTAAGGCTGGACTACGTGCAGGAGATTTAGTAGTTGGCGCCGATGGGCAACCTATGAAAGGAAGAACAACTCAAGAAGTTAGCTCCGTCATGCGAGGGATACCTGGCACTGAGGTGAGTATAGAGGTGCAGCGTAAAGAAAGCAAAGAAACGATCAAAAAAATATTGACTCGTCAAGAAATACAAGTCCCTTGTGTACCTTATGCCGGAATTGTAGATGGGAATATAGCTTATATTGTTCTCACTTCTTTTTCTGAAAATGCAGGGGAGTATGTTGCAGAAGCCTTGAAAACTTTAAATAGGGGAACCAAGATCGAAGGTATTATTCTAGACTTGAGAGGAAATTCTGGAGGTTTACTGACCGAAGCGGTAAGTGTGGCTAATGTCTTTATTCCTCAAGGAGAGGTAATTGTACAAATTAAAGGTAAGGATAAAGCAAAACATCAAACATTTAGAACACAAAATATTCCTGTGGATATAGAGTCTCCTTTAGTTGTCTTGATAGATAATACATCTGCTTCTGCGTCAGAGATTGTAGCAGGAGCGATCCAGGACTTAGATCGAGGAGTTATTTTGGGAGAACGTTCTTTTGGGAAGGGATTAGTGCAAAATACTAGAGACTTGAGCCATGGTGCTAAGCTAAAGCTAACAACGGCGCGTTATTATGTACCTAGTGGTCGTTGTATACAATCCTCCAAATATAAAGATGGAGTACCTGTACCGATTGCCGACAGCTTGCGCACTGCTTTTGAGACTCAGGGAGGACGAACTGTCTATGATGGAGGAGGAATTGCTCCGGATATACCTACTGTTTGGATGAATTTCAAGAGTATCCAAAATAGTCTAAAACAACAACTGTTGTTTTTTGATTTTGCGACACAATATCGTACTAAACATGAAAACATTCCTGCTGCAGAAGTTTTTGCATTGAAGGATCAAGATTTTGAAGATTTTATTTTATTCTTGAAAGATAAGGATTATAGCTTTTCTACAAATACAGAACAGGCACTAGCTTCGTTTGAAAAAATAGTAAGGAAGGAAACTTATGAAGAGGCTATTGAAGAAGATTTACTGCAGTTAAAAGAGTTGATCTCTAGTAATAAGGAGGCAATCTTGAGAGCAAATAAAGAGCGTATTTTACAATTGTTGCAGCAAGAGGTTGTCACGCGTTATTATTATGAGGAAGGAATGCTTGAAAATAATTCTTCTATGGACAAGGATATTCAAAAAAGTGCAGCCTTGATCAAGAGTGGAATTGATTATCAGAAGATCTTACAAAATTAGGTAGGGATGTTTAGTATTAAAATAACCCGCTGATAATTAGTTGTTTACAATGTGAGTTAAAAAGAAGCTTACTTCGCTGAGCCCTTCGGGGTTTTGATTACCTTTTCTTTTTGCTCTGCCTTTGTAGGGACTTTTGCTTCGCAGAGCACTTTGTGGTTCAGTATTAAGAAAAAAAACTGATAATCAAGTACTTAAAAGATAAATTTAAAAAGAAATTACCCCGCTTTTGACCATAAAGTACAAAAAGCGGGGTAATTTCTTTTTAGAGTTTGGATAAATTACGTGAAAAAATGTGCTGTCAAACGTAATAATCAAGACTTAGTTTCGCCAAAAACTTAGCAAAATCTACCCAACTGGATTAAATGGACTATATGGGTTATCAGCAACAAAGAAGGACGAACATTGACGTTCCGAAGGAGCTGCTTCGTTGTCCGAACGTTGTAAAGGCTTAAATTTGAACGATTTATATCTTGTAAGCCTGTCTTTCAAGTACAAGCTTTTAGATAAAAGTGAGTTAGAAGAAGCAGTCAATGAGGAGAATTCTTTGTCTGACGTTCCATTGAGTCCTAGATCTTTTGGTCACCTTTTGCAGCAATTGTTGTGCGAAGTAATGTTAAAGTAAAACAGAGCGAATTGAAGTTTAAGTATTATTTTTAGGCAAAGTTAAGTCCCATAATCGTTCTTTTGTAAAATTAGAAGCAAAAATACGCTTTAAGAACTTCCCTGTTTTGTCGAAAACTTCCCAAGAACAGGTAGCTGAAATAAATCGAACAGCCACCTCTAACCGAGCATATTTACGACCAATGGTATAATAATGTCCATACAAAGCTATTCGACCAGATTTATTAGCAATCCTAACAAGTAATCGCTGTTCTAATGTAGCAAAAGCTCTATCAGCAGCGAAATCTTTTTGCTGATACTCATTAGGGTTTAGCCACAACTGAGGAAAAATTTCTTTTCTAGTTTGATTTTTGAGTCGGCTCACTTTATAAGATTCTCTCTGTATAACTCCAATATGATCAAGTCTTAATTGTAAATCCTCTAAGTTTTTAGCTTTCCTGATTTCCGCCCAATTTTTAGTGGTTTGTTGCATTCTCTCTACAGAAGCATTGTCTGTAGGACGGCGAGGACGATTATAAATTAGATCAATCCCACAAGCAATAATCCATAGACCTAAGGTGCTTATACTTTTTCGTTGAGGGTCTCCTAGAGGATGTCCATTATCTACTCGTATAGACTTTGGTTTTCCCCAGTTTTGAAAAGAATCAATTAAAGCATCTCGAACAACTGTTTCCTTAACCTGATTAATATTTTTCTTCCCAAAACAATGACTTGCTAAGACCGCTCCTGACTTTTTATCTACTATATTTAAATAACAAGCTCGTGAGCCATCTTGTAGTGTTAAATTTTCTTTTGCATCTATTTGCCATTCATCATGAACCTCTTTAACTTTTTTTTTCACGAACTACACGCACAGGTCTAAGTTTGTTTAGACCTGCTTGTTTAAAAGCATACTGCAAAGTTCTTGCACTAGGAACAGCCTCTTCTCCGTAACGATCTACCAATATCATACGGATATAAGGAGCTCCCCAATTTGGATGTAAACGACGAAGCCATAAGCCTACTCGTTTTACAGCTTCATAGGGACTTTCTTTTCTACCACAATTCTGATAATCAGCACCTAAGCCAGCTAGTCCTTTTTCTTTAAATCGTCCCCAAATTTGACGAATTGTTGAATAAGGAATATCTAATTCTCTACTTATTTCAGTAAATCTTTTTCCCGTTTGATGAAGTTGAACTATCTGTTCACGGAGTGCTAAAGAAAGTGCTTGTCCCATCTTTATTTTATTTTATTTATTTCAAATAACTTTACTTACTTTTTTTGCTGTAACTTTGTTTCAGCTATTTTTACTTTAACATTACTTCGCACAACAGCAATGGCAAAAGGTGAGAGAAGAAATATGCTTAATACTGAACCTCCCTAAGTAGATGAAGCATTCAAAATTGTTTGATAACCAATATGTTGAGTTTGTACAAAAGTCATCCTTTTAGGCTTGGTGCTTATGTTGCTTTTTAAGTATAGACGAGCTCAATATGGATAAGAAACAATAAGCTATAAAAAAATATAAACCTAAGAGGGTATTACTTTCTGTACCAACACCTACCTGCATATTATCAAATGCTAAAAATGCTAAGAATGTAGCTACAACAAAGACATCAGCCATAGACCATTTTCCCAAATTGGCAATGAAAAGTTTGAACCATTTACGTTGAGAAATGCTACTCTGTAGACATGCCCAAAGTGTGATTAAGGTTTTGATTAGAGGAAAAAGAACGCTAAAAGAAAGAATACTGATTCCTACAACATAGTTCCCCTGAGAGAAGAGTACTCCAATCAACTCTTTTACTGACTTACTTTGATAAAAGAAATACATTCTACCCTCAAAAACTTTTTCAAATTTGATAGAAATATCTACTCCTAAAACGGTAGTACTAATAGGCATCTTACCTAAGTCTAAGTCTTGTTCGAAAGCTGCAATCTCTAGCATGGGACAGAAGAGCCCTGCGTGTAGACAAACTAGAGATAAGCTAATGATTCCTAGAGCAAAGTGGTTTTCCTGTTTTTGAATATATTGGAACAATAGCATCAACAAGCCATAGAGGATACAACTCAGAAGGATAAGTTGTGTACTAGTGTATATAGCCTCTTTTTTATCTTTGATTCTCTGTTCTAACTGTAGGTGTGTAGTATTAACTACAATACTTCCCTTAGAACCTTTGATCCATTCATTTTTATCTAAAAATCTTTTCTTATAATTGAGTTTTTGGGTGTAGGTATTTTTTTCTTCTTTAAGTTGGATGCTGTTATCAATCAATTGTTGATTGAGATATATACCCAATACAAGGAACATAATACTGAGGAGAATTGGAAGTATCTTGATTTGTTGGTAGGACATAGAAAAAAGATTTTTGACCATTTTTATTTTATAAACTTATGAACGTGATGACAAAATTATATTTTTCATGGAAGCTATTACTTACTTATTTTGTTTTTTGCAGAAAAAATGACATTTTAGCACTTGTGCTTAAAAGCCAGTGAATGTGTTTATAATTCGCTTATTCTATTCAAATTATAAAACAAGCATTGGATAACCCCAAAAACCCTTTGATCACATGTTAACACCTGCTGCAAAAAATGCTAAAACATTAGAAGCCGAAATCCGATGGTTCAAGAAGGTTATAGATACTCGCTTGCGCCTTTACTTTGGGCAGGACTCTACGTACGATAGTGTGTATGAAATATTACCCCCGAATGTGGATAACGAGACCTCTATCTATGCTCGTGTAGTGAAGCACTACAAAATGTCTTTTCAAGAGCGAATTATTTTGATTATCAGTTTATTGCCACACATACGTCCAGATATGCTTGATGTCTTTTTTACTAAGAATAAGACCTATGACAGAGTATATACAGAGTTTGGTGGACTGAAAGGGCGTTTTCATAGTGGTTTCTTACCAACAGGAGAGACGGCTGCATTTATTATTGCAGGACGCAATCTTAATCTACGTATACAGTTAATTGATTTATTCAAGCCGGAACATTTTTTCTACAGACAAAATATTCTTAAATTAGGTCTGCACAAAGGAAGTGAACCTTTATTGAGCTCTAGTCTAGAGATTAGTGAAGAGTATTTAACTTTTTTGACAAGTGGAAAACCTTATAAACCTGATTTCTCAACAAGTTTTCCTGCTAAGCGATTAGGTACCCGTCTAGATTGGTCGGATCTCGTTTTAGATCCAGTAGTTTTATCTGAAATTTCCGAGTTATCTGCATGGATTGAGCACCAAGATACTATCATGGATGATTGGGGGCTGAGTAAACAACTGAAACGAGGATATCGAGCTTTGTTTTATGGCCCTCCGGGCACAGGAAAAACCTTGACGGCTTGTTTGTTAGGGAAATCTATGGGATTGGATGTATATAGGATTGATTTGTCTCAGGTAGTCTCCAAATATATTGGAGAGACAGAAAAGAATATGGCAAATATCTTTGATCAAGCAGAGAATAAAAATTGGATCCTATTTTTTGATGAGGCAGATGCCCTCTTTGGGAAACGTACTGCAACATCAGATTCAAAAGATCGTCACGCCAATCAAGAGGTAGCATACTTGTTGCAACGTGTTGAGGATTTCTCAGGGGTAGTTATTTTGGCAACTAACTTGAAGGCTAATATGGACATTGCCTTTACTCGACGTTTTCAATCTATTATTTATTTTCCTGCACCAAACTTTGAACAACGCCATAAGCTTTGGTCAAATGCATTTTCGGGTAAGGTAAAGATTAGTGATGATGTAAATTTTGAGGCCTTGGCTCATGAGTTTGAGGTAACAGGAGGAAGTATTATAAATGTACTAAGGTATTGTTCGTTGACAGCATTAAGACGTGGAGATGGTACGATTAATATAGATGATATAAGAGAAGGGGTAAAGAAGGAGTTTAAGAAAGAGGGAAGAACACTATAAAGAAACTAGAAACACAAGCTTATTCTTTTTGGACTAGAAAAGAAACCTAAATTCAACTTACTATTATGAGTGATAATAATTCGCAGATGAAGCAGGTTGCTAGTAAGATTATTAATAGCAACTGGTTCAATTTTAGTATAATGGGATTCATTATACTGAATGGAGTATTGATTGGAGTACAAACCTATGATGGAGTCCCCAATTATATTCGGTATATTCAGTTATTTATCCTTTTTATCTTCTTCGTGGAGGTGATTCTGCGTTGGATTGGGCGAAATAGCACAGAGGAGTACATTTCAGACTGGTGGAACTGGTTTGATATTTTTATTCTACTCATTGGAGTTGTGCCCGAAGTCTACGAAATTATAGCTGCACCAAGTGTTGATGATAAGCAAAATAGTGTATTGGCAACACTACGGGTGCTTAGGATTGTTCAATTGACTCGATCTATTCGAGCCATTGATGAACTGCGTGTATTAATTGGAGTACTCTTGAAGTCTATAAAGTCTCTGTCTTATATTGCAATCTTATTCTTACTGATTATGTATATCTATGCAGTAGTTGGTGTAACGCTTTTCAAAAACCCAGAATATGCCAAATCTGAACATTTAGAGCTAACCATAAGTAACCCAGATCCTTATGGCGATATTGGAGAGGCTTTCTTTACTTTGTTCAGGATTCTGACTGGGGAAGACTGGACGGATTTACGTTACAATCTACTGGACAATGAATTTACGCAAAACAATAAGGATGGAAAGGGACGTACTACTATTCCTGAAAGCTCCAATACAATTGTAACATTTTATCATGTATCTTGGATGGTCATAGCTGCTTACCTGCTTATGAATTTAGTGGTTGGAGCTATTGTAAACAATTTTCAACTGGTATTGGATGCCAAAAAAGCAGAGGAAGAAAAGGCGAATCAGAACGGTGATGGAGGTGATGATGATGACGATGGAGGAACTAGAAGAAGAATCATTAAGAAACCAAATAATGTATAAACTGAATACAGAAGTTGTTTGAAAATAGCTCAATAGGTTGTTGGAAACTGAGGCCTGCAGTTGCTTCCAAGTATTTATCTATCATCCATTGATTATCTATTCTCAAACAACTTCAATATAAGTATAATAAGAGTACTTATCCACTCATTAAATACTCTGTAATATTCAACTACTTATGTTACAGAGTATTTAAGATTATACAAGTAATTTTCTAGGTATAAGAATTACTTGTATAATCTTTACGCTTTGTAATGACTTTTAATACACTTTCAGCATGAAGATCAAAAAAGAAGATGTTTGTCAATATGTATTTGATCTAGTATTGTGTATTCCAAAAGGAAGAGTAACAACTTATGGTGCTATAGCAAACCATCTTGGCTTGGGTAGTCCTAGAATGGTAGGCTGGGCGCTCAAGCAATGCACAGACTCTATACCTGCACATCGAGTAGTTAATCACAAGGGGGTCTTGACAGGTAAAGCCCATTTCGGGGGTACAGTGATGCAAGAGCTTTTGGAACAGGAAGGGCTAAAGATCAAGAAAGATCAGGTACAGGATTTTAAAACGCATTTTTGGGATCCCAATACAGCATTTAATAATACTTGCGATACAAAGACTTAATATGATTACTCGGACCTCTCTAGCTTAAGGTTTCAATGTTTATCTTTCCGATACCTAACAGCTTAAAAAAATTATGCTAGGGACCACCATAAAGGATATTTTTAGTAAGGAGGTTTGAGCTTACCTATTTTTTTGAAACGCTCAAAAACAATAGCTGTATGCGGAGCTTCTGCTAGTTCCGGGCTCAGATCTTGTCCTGCCCAGTGTTGATAGTGCTTACCATTCCGCCACAATCTACTTTGTGTAACATCATAGATAATACCTTGATAGGCTACCCATATTTCTTCCATATCTTGTCCGTTGCGCAAGGCGAGTTCTCCTCTAGAGTATTCGGTTAGCTGCATTTTGTAGTAGCAGTTTTGGTTTTGAAATAATAAGAGCAAGAGAAGTCCAATTCTCTTGCCCAAAATAAGTTAATAACTCAAGTAGCTGAATATTATTCGTTAAGCCCCAATATGCTGAACACTTTATTGAATTAGATTGATTTACCTACTTACTCCCAATCAAGGAGATACATTTTTTACCTTATGCTTCTTCTTTGTTCGACCAATAATATCTCTGGATTTATTCTTACCTAGAATTGCGTGCTCTAGGGGAGGATTATCATTACCAAAATAAGGATCATGTTTGTAGACCTTTTCTACAAGCATCCATTTTCCTTTTTTGAGTTCCAAGCCCGTATAACTTCCATCGGGTACATTACTTGGACCTTGGCCTGGAATCATTTGGTAAATGAGGTGATCATAAATTACCATATCTTTATCGTCAGCATAATTCATAGTAGCACTTACAGAGGCAGAATACTGAAGAATGAAACGGCTCACTGTTTTGATCATGCCTCTACCATCTTTCATTTCGATTACCTTATCTCCAAATCTTGGAGCTCCTTTATAAAAATGAAGAACATCTAGTACTTTTCTACGTGTGAAGAAATCATAGACATCATAGCCAAATAATAAATACTTGGTAGATCCGTCAGCCGCTTTGAATGGTTTGATATTATAATATAAAGCACCATACCATTTACTAGGTTTTAGGCGGCTAAACTGAGGCGAGTACATATCTGCAGATTTATCATCTAACCGATAAAACTTTTTATCAGGCATTTGGATGTAGCCACAATACTGATATGTATCCTTGGTCATGTATAATTGCCAGGTAAAAATACGAAAAGCTTGATCACTGGGTGTGATGATAGATAAACCTTGGACTTGCTTGAACTTATACTCAAAAGCGCCATCTTCTTGAAAAGCCTTCTCTAGAGTTGTTTCTAACTTTGTTGAAGCTTCTTCTCTGTTTTTTCGATCTTTATCGTTGAGTACAATATTAAGTAATTCGCGCATTTCCCACTCATAAGCTACTAATTGCTCATCTTGGTTTTCTTCTGAAATTTCTTGGGCGTAGCTGCTATACTGAAAACATAGGCAGATACTTAGGAAGCACAATATTTTAGTCATGATTTTTTTGTTTGATGAACTTAAGCACTTAAGTAGTTAGAACTTGTTAGAAAGAAAGGTTGCAATATATACAAACCTCTGTGTAAAAGTTCTTTAATAAACTATTTTTTGTGTTGATATTTATCGTATAGAATACTTTTTTATAAAGTTTTTTAAATTTATATTACAGACTAATAATAGTAGAGGACTGATATTTTTTATTAGTTCTAGAAACTAATCTCATGCCAACTGCGTTCGTTGTTTTCAAAACGTTATACGTCATTGGTAAATTATGCATGATTGCTTTTTTTATTAGAAGTATTGTCTTGGAGTTGAAGAGAAAAATTTAGTGATATAATACATTTTTTTTGTGAATGGCACATAGCTAACAGATTGAATATGTAAAATCTATAAAATTATTGACTAAAATCTAACATTTTATAGGTTAGTTTTGGGAGTATTTAAATTTTAATCTTACTTTTGCTCGCATTTCAAAATCAAGCTAAAGTAAGCTAAAAACCTTTTCTTTTTCTTGATTTAAAAATACTAGAAAGCGATCTTACCGAGAAGAAACTTATTTGTATAACTTGTGTTAAGAATAATTGTGTAAAACAAAATTTATTTTGTAGAATAAGTAGAGGCAATAGCACAAAATCTTGATAGAGATAGTTCTCTTTGTTGTTAATAAAAATCTTTTGAAACCAAAAAAATAATACTATGTATTGGACGTTGGAATTAGCTTCTTATTTGCAAGATGCACCTTGGCCAGCTACACGCGATGAGCTAATTGATTATGCTATCCGTTCCGGCTCACCAATTGAAGTAATTGAAAATTTACAAGCCATCGAGGATGAAGGTGAAATCTACGAGGGGATCGAGGATATTTGGCCTGAATTTCCTACCAAAAGTGATTTCTTCTTCCCAGAAGATGAATACTAGAACTCTATTTTAGGGGCAGAACAATTACCGATTTTTGTAATACAAAAAAGCTGTTTGGACATCGAGTATCCAAACAGCTTTTTTGGCTTGTATTCTTATTGGTTAAATTTAGTGAGCTTGAGATGTAGTATTGATGTCTTGTATACTCCTCAAGCCGATATAGTGACGTAAATCACTAGCTGTGCTAACCTCAATAGACTGCATTTTGATTATAGTTACATCACCATTCTCAATGGTCATTTCTTTTAGGTCGTGTTTGCCAAAGAAATAATATTGATCATACACATCCTTGACAATTAGAGCTGTAGGATTATTGGGGTTGTAGGTCAATTCTAGAGGATTAAAGCTGAGTACACCATTAATAGTATAGTCTACAACATATAAATGGTCTGCCTCAATCTTTACATTATTCTCATCCTCATAACTAGCTAATACTTTGTTTACCTTACCCAAGCGCATAATTTGGTCACAGTTGAATACCCCAAAGTTATTCATACGTAGCCCCTGGACTAAGGGAGTGGGATAAACGAAACGATTCTTAGGTAGAGGAAACTCACCTGTAGACCATGCCTTAGGAATATAGCGGTCTTCTATAGTATTCATATAGGTATACAATCGTTCCATACGTTGTTTATTTTTATCAAAATAAGTAATCCATGCATCTACACCTAGACATTTCTGAGGAGCAGAACGAAAACGACTAGCAAAATCTAAGAAAGTGGGTAGAATTTCTTGTAAATCACTTACTTGTTTTGCATATTCCTCGCGTCTATAATCCAATTGTTGTTGATAATTACCCAAAATAGCTTTGTAAGCATTTTCTAGAGCTTCAGCTTGTTTTTTCTTGTTTTTGAACTGAGGAATCTCGTCTTGGTTCAAATTTGCATAGAGTTTCATTGTTTGCTTCCTTTTTCCGTCTTTGAGATACAAGACAAACACTCTTCCTGCAATATGTTCCAAGCGAGCATCAATCCAAGTACTTACATCCAAATTGCGTTTCATAAGGTTAAATTCCTCTAGGGGATAAGTTTCTCCAGCCAAGATGGTTGACCATTCTCTTTCCATGAGGATCAACAGATCAGGCATATTGTCAGGGACACTGATATCCAATGGAATATCTTTGGTGATTTCGACTGTCGGGCAATCAAATTCTACACATTTAAAATGATCAGCAGGATACATTTCTCTGATCTTAAATTGATTAAGCTCCAAGAATGGATTACTATAATTTTCGGGCATTTCCCAAGCTTGGTCAAAGCTCGGAATTTTGTTGTAGTAGACTTCTTGGAGAAAGTTGCTTTGTGTACTGGCTAGAAACAAGCCAGTTGCAACCAACTTTTTGTAAGTGTCTAAGGTATCTTTGAGTTTTTTACCAATATTTTGAGGAATTACATCAAAATACGTTGTCTCACAAGCACGTTCTTCGGCACCTACAAATGCTTCATTTTGGCTCTCTAGATTACCCAGTTGAGTCCATTGATTACTTACTTTATCATACTGAAAGAAGCCAACATTAGGCAACTGATCTGTCATTTGAAAATCCATATTGTAGCTTTGACCAGGTTGTACCAAGAGTTCTTCTCCGTTTTGAGAAACCCTCAGCTCAAACATTCCTGCAGAATTAAAAGCATGTTCGTGGTACATCATAGAAATATCAGAAAAGATAAAATCAGCCACATCTCTGAATTCAGTGTAGGCAATATCTACTTGACCTGTCACAGGACTACCATCCTTATGCATAAGTGCATTTTGAGGAATATAAATCTTAGTTCCAGAACGATTGTATCTAAATTCAATTCCTTTTTTTGCATCGAATTGAGCAGTTTGTAGAATAGGGGCATTTATATCAATCGTATTATTTTTTTGATTAGCGGATAAATCATTTTCCTTGAGATTTGTATTAAAAGAATTGATTTGAGATACAATAATCTCAACCCTACGATTCTTAGCTTTGGAGGTACTCGTGCGATTACTAGCGGCAGGTTTAGCAAAATACCATGCTGTTTTTTTAAATTGTTCTGCTTGCCAGCCTTTTTCTTCAAAATATTGTTGAATGGTTTTACAGCGATTCATAGACAAGACTTCGTTATATTCTCTATTTCCATCAGCATCGGTATGGCCTATGAGCTCTATCCGGTAAGTATTAGACCTTTGATTCAAGGTTTGAGCAAAGGTTTCTAAGCGACTTTTTTCTGTAGTTGAGAGTTTGTACTGATCATAGTCAAAATAGATTGTACAAGTGGTGTTCGGTGGAGTTACTTGAGCTTTAATCTTTGGGCTTAATCCCAAGGAAATTAACAAGAGCATGAGGTAGGTGAAAAGTGGTGTTTTCATAGGTTATATATTTATTATTAATAATGAAATTGGTCGGAAATGTCAAAATAGTGTGTTATGGTAGCTACATGAGGGTAGGGATTGTACCCACCATACGGTATGTCTATGATTAGAGTGTTTGTCAAGTATTTTTAACCTAATATTAACAAGTCTTTTTTTATATACCCCAAGTGAACAGTAAGTAACCAGTAAAAAATAAAAAGATAGAGGTGACCTTTTATTAAAATTTGAATTATGAGTTAGTAAGTTGTTTAATAACTCGCCAACTCGCTACTGTACAAGTACTTGAAAGCCAAGGATTATAGTTCTATTTGAAATCTTTATAGGATCTTTGTGTTGATTTTCAGATACTTATCTATTTATATACTATTTATTCTTAAAGAACTTCTAGATGCATAAAAATTGCTTGGAATTACTAAATTTGCATAATTAAGCTGTTAGCTAAATAAGAACATGTTTAAATTTATTCAAAGATGTAATATGAAAGCTCTTTTGACTTTGTTCTACTGCATCTGTTTAGCATCACGACAAAAGTCTTTTTTATAAAAAACGTAGCATTTAAGTCATCATTATGATAGAACCAATGTTGGAAGGTTTTGCACTAGGTCTTTTATTAAGTATACTAGCAGGGCCTATATTTTTTGCAATTTTACAATTAGGAATCGAGCGAGGACCCAAGTCAGCTACTATTTTAGCTTCAGGTCAATGGGTAAGTGATATTATGTATATCTTGATTGTTATTTGGGGGAGTACATATATAGATGACTTAATCAATGATCCTACTTTGCGAGATCAATTTGTAATCTATATGGGGAGTTTTGGAACTTTAGTTTTGAGTATAATGGGAATAGGACTTTGGGTAGGTAAACCCCCTAATTTAGAAAAACAAGAGGCAGCAGGCAAGAAAATTATAGGAGAAAAGAATAATAAAAAAGAAAAGATCTCTGAATTTAAGCTAAACTTACAGTTCTTTATAAAGGGATTGTTGATTAATACTGCTAATCCAACTCCTCTTTTTTTCTGGGCAACACTAATGGCTACGGCTATTTTAGATGGATATAGTGATATTCAAGTTTATATATTATTTATCTCAGTAATGACTATGGTTGTTTTTACGGATCTACTGAAAGTTTATTTGGCAAAAAACATTCGAAAATGGTTGAAAATACATCATTTAATTTATGTTCGTAAGATAGCAGGAACCGTACTCATTGGATTTAGTGTATTTTTAGTGGTGCAAGTTTTGCGTACTATACTCTGAGTGTTCAAACAAGGTATAATTAGGCTAAGTCTGCTAATGCTAAAATTGTTGGACCTTAATAAAGCTTATTCAAGTAGTTTTTTAGGCGATAAATTGCCTTTTATTCAATTTAACTGTGTTAAAGAACCTACCATAATACCGATGGTGGCAGCAAAGCTTGCCACAGTCGGCTTCGCCTCCGAACCTTTTCAAGGGGTATTAGGCAGAACCTTTGCCTTGTTAAATTTAAAAACCCCGAAGGGCTCTAGGAAGTAAAATGCTAATTTCTTACCACACAAAAAATACTTAAGTAAGCTTTAATACTCTTGACAGTTTGTAGATTTTTTAGTTTTTGACTAAAAATTAAAAAATCTACGAATCATCATTCTGTTACAGAATATTTAAAAACCCTATTCCTTAGTAGAACCTCAAATAAATTATTTTTGTGTTCAAACAAATAAAATACCTATGAAAGTTTTAAAAATGCTTATTGGACTTTTACTAATGGTAACCTATTCCTGTCATGCTCAAGTACATTATTTGGAGTATGATCCTGATTGTATGGAACGTTATAACTATGAAGAAGGAGGGAGTTTTAAGCAGCAGTTACCTTATTACGATTATCATGTTTATCTCTCTGATAATTCAAAAGTGATTTTTAGGGTTGAAAAAATGGAATCTAATGAGGAAATTGTCGCTGCCGTAGATAAAGACCTTATTTCTTGTGAATCCACAACATGGATTAACACTAAATTTGTGAATCAAGTTAATGAGCGAGAAATTGGGGTATACATTGTAGAACCCAATGGAAATAATTTCATCATTCGAAGAGTACAACGTATCAATCGTTTAATAGAGACACAAAGGTCTATCACATTTAGAGATGGTGTACATGATTTAGAATATATTTATGATAAGGCTTATATAGGGGATAATAATCTTTCTTTGCGTAAAGAAACTAGTGCAAAGGTTTTGTTCAATAAGCGAACAAATATTAATTGTTTGAAAGAACGAAGATTCACAACTTATGATGGGCATCCAGAAAGTGAAGCAGAAGATTTACACTTTGTAGAGCGTGTAGGTTTAGTACGAGTGAGTCGCAAGGGAGGTGAGCTGCGTCTGATGGATATCAATGGGACTTCTGTAGTAAATTATATTGCCAAAAAATGTGCTGCTCCTCCTAAAAAAGATCCACAGCCTAAGCTTGATCCTAAACCTGATCGTACTAAAAGCGATATAAAAAAAGGTATAGGTGGAACAGACTTGACGGAATTGTCTACAGAACCTTGTGAGAATTTTCTAGATCCTATGTGTGAAGATAATCATCTCATTATTGCAGAAAATGGGCAGCTTGTTTATGAGGTACAAAGTGGAGATATGTTATCAGAGATCGCTTATCGTTTTCGTTTGCCTATGAAAGCACTTCTGTGCTTGAACAATAAGAAGACCGATAAAATTTATCCTGGAGATCAACTGGTTGTGATTGATCAAACTGGCAGTTGTGGGGGAAAAATCAATAAAGAAATTGACTATGATCCCAATACTACTTATAAGGTAAAAGATGGAGATAACCTAGGTAAAATTGCAAAACGGTACAATCTAACCACAAAAGCCTTGATGTGTATTAATGAGTTAGATGATCATATTATCAAACCAGGAGAAGTTCTACGTATTATAGATGTAGATGGTAATTGCCTAAAAGAGCCAAAAAATCCTGAAAGTGAAATACCTGATACGAACGGTTGGTATAGAGTACAAGATGGAGATAATTTGTATGATTTAGCCGATAAATTCAATACTACAGTAGGAGTAATACGTTGTCTAAATGATAAGGATAATAATCTAATTTATCCAGGAGATTATTTGTTAGTATTGGATCTGCAAGGTAAATGTACTAGAGATTTAACCAATCCTGTTACAAAAGTTGATGAGCAGAACAGAATCATTCGGAAAGTACATTATGCAAGACAAGGTGATAGTGTCTATAAAATTGCCAAAAAATATAATTTGAAAAATAAAGACATATTTAGACTAAACCCTAATTTGAACCCACCAGACGATCCCTATAATCCCAATCCTATCATTCAGATTGATCAACCAATCGTAATCTCTCAGGAATCTTATTAGGCGTTTTTTCAAAAATGGAATAGTTTTTTCTTTGCACAGAGCAGGATTCTTACTGAGAGTCCTGCTTTTTTAGTATTTTTAAAAAATCTATTATAAAGATGTGATCCATAGTATGGTTTGCGTCTTGCAGTCGACTTTTACGGAAGTCATTTTATATCATAATATTATGGTATAAGTAGTTCGTCACAATTATTTTGTATTTAACCCCGAAGGGCTCTGCGAAGCAAATTCAATCAGCCTTTTAACTGCGTTGAGCTCTTCAGGGTTATTATAAAATTAATTATGTCCACCTACTTAAGTAGCTAGCCACAATTAATTTGTATTTAATTCAATCAGCCTTTTTGCGCTGCACTTCGTTAAAAAGCCTCGTGATAGCGCTGCTATCCCTGCGTTTTTC
>JAKVCT010000169.1 GCA_022448995.1 Saprospiraceae bacterium | reverse complement strand
GATTGAATCACAAAAATTTTACCATTGTGGTAATTTTCTACAATTCGTTTGCAGAGAGATAAGCCCAATCCCCAGCCTCGTTTTTTGGTAGAAAATCCTGGCTGAAATACTTTTTTGAAGTTAGACCTAGGCATTCCCTTACCTGTATCCCAAATATCAATATGTACATATTGATCAGTGGTGCTTACCCTTGCACCAATCTGCCCCTTACCCCCCATAGCATCCAAAGCATTCTTCATTAGGTTTTCAATTACCCAATTGAATAAACTTTCGTTGATAGCAATGAAAATAGCTTTTTGTTCTTCTGTATTTGGAAAATCAAAAGTTACTTTTCTTGGTGCTCTTTGTTGTATATAATCTAAATGATAGCTTAAGTTATCATAGACATTGATAGGAGAGAGTTCTGGAATAGTACCAATTTTTGAAAAACGGTTGGCAACCATACTCAACATATCTATATCTTTTTGCATTTCATCTGAAAACATTTCCAGTGTTTCATCCTCAGGGTACATGACGCGGATATTCTCAATCCAACCAATTAGAGAGCTGATAGGTGTACCAAGTTGGTGAGCAGTTTCTTTTGCCATACCTACCCAGACACGTTCCTGTTCTGCCTGTTTGCTTGAACGTACAGCCCATATTGCTAGAATGAGAAAAATAGAGACTAAAATAAACTGTAAGTAAGGAAACCATTTTAGTTCTTCTAATACATTAGAGTTGTATACGTATATATAGTTGATATACATATTAGGGTTATTCTTGGATTTTACTTCTATTGGAGTTGTATATGCTTTTATTTCTTCTAATTTATTTTGAAAGAATTCCTCATTACCTTCAAACTCCTTGTCTTTCCAATTCATAACATCAATTACACGATATGCTCCATCTGTTAGAATGATGCCTAAATTTTCATTATTTTCTTGCAATTGTAGAAAAAGCTCAAAGTTATATGAGTTTCCTTCAGGCAACTTTTTGACAACATTTCCCATCAGTTTAGAGATCTCATCCTCTGCTTTCCCCAAACGATCTACCGTATAATTTGTATACAATATGGTTCCTGCAACAATCATAGCAGCCAATAAAAGACCTAATTGCCACATTAATCGTTGATAAAATTTTGATGGTTTACTCATAAAGATTTTGTCCTTGTTCTAAAAAATCGCGTTCAATTTGGATAAAAAAATGCATTTCCCAAACAGAAATTAAAAAAACTTCGGAAAAATTATTTGAAGACCCCATTTTTTTTAAGCTCAAAATAGACTAAAATGTAACATAAAGTACAAAATATGCTTAAAATAAATTTAAAAAAATATAAATTGAACTTCTTCTAAGAATTTAGTTAAGAAAAGTAGGCTGTTTTTTAATTAATGCTACATTAAAAATAACAAAAAAATAAATAGTCCATACTTGATTTTATCATAAAATTAATTTAAAAGCTTTGTTTTTTTATTTATTTTCAAATAAAGCTATTTATTAAATATTAAACTTATAAAAAAGCTATTTATTGTTTTTAATCGAAAAATAATAAATCGGGTTTAGAATTCCTATTTTTTTATATTACCTTTGTGATGCAACAAAAAACACCAGTAATCAATCAATTAATCAATTAATCAAAATCAATCATGAACGATATTTTAAAAGATGCTATGTATGCAGGTATAGGCCTTGCAGTTGTGACACGAGAAAAGATGCAAGTATTTGTAGAAGACTTAATTATTAAAGGAAAAGAATATCAAGGTGTAGAAGATTGGGACGAGGATGAAGATGATGATATGGATGAGATGGATGATGTTCAAGATGAAATGGAAGAGGGTGCAGAAGAAGCTCCTAGTCGTTTCGAAGAAATTGAGCATAAATTACGTGGCTGGGTAGATAACGCAGTTTCTCGTTTAGGTTTTATGAAGAATGACGAGAATGAGCGTATCGAAGAAAGAATTGATGATTTAGCAACTAAGATTGAAGAAATTATCAAAAATACCTCTAAGGAGGAAACAACTGAGGAAGTTGAAAATGAAACAGAACGTTCTTAAGTTTTCAGGATATTATACAAGTAGATAGTCACAATTAATTATGTCTACCTACTTACCTTATCCAACAATATAGAGAACAATTAAGTGAGTTGGGTGCTTATCAATTAGGAGTGTCCAACTTACTTAGCCCAAAAAGACAAGCCTTAATCACCAAAAAAGTCAAGATAAAGTTTAAAGAGGTCACCGAAAATCAAATGTAATCAGCTCCAATCAACCACCAAATTATGCGTATCGTAGAGATTATAAGGATAATTGAGATTAAATAATCAAACAGACAAACGATACACACAAAACAAGTTGTTCTAACATTATTTAATTTATTGCATTGCTATGGAAAATATCTTTAAGAAAGTATTATTCACTGGAGTTGGTCTAGTGACTTCAGCTACAGAACGTTTACAAAGAACAGTAGATGAATTGGTGGAACGTGGAAAGATGTCTGAAGATGAAGGAAAAAAGGTAGTAGAAGATGTTGTGAAAAATACAGAAGCTGCCAAAGGAGAATACGAAAATTGGTTCCGCAAGATTGTGGAGTCAACGGTAGAAAAAATGGGGTTATCTAAAAATGAAGCTAACACCAAATTTGAAAAACGCTTAAAGCGTTTAGAAGTAAAAGTTGGTTTATTAGCCAAAGAGGTAGAGGCTCAAAAGAAAAGAGCTAAATCCACAGATGAGCAGAAAAAAAAATAAGTTTGTTGTAGCTCAATAGAGTAGTCCGTGAGAATCTAAAGAGTCGCGAACTACCAGAAATGAGTACACAAGCTAAAAAATATAAATTGTGTTTTGATCAAGCCACGTTTGGCTCAAACACTAAGAATCAATCGCTTTCATTCTAAGAGAGGTAAGTCGCTTTTTAAAGTCCGCTGGAGGGATCCAGTGGACTTTTGTATTTTATTGAATAATTTGCGTTCATTCTCAATAAGTTCCTTTAAAAACAGTATTTTCGCAGACTACTTGGTATAATTCAGTTCTGAGTAAACGAACGAAAGTGATCATAGAATAGCTTTTGAAACAAAAATCTTTGTAATCAAGACTATTATCATCTTATACATATATGAAGTCATTCTTTGATAAAAATAAATTATTACTCGAAATTTTAGCACTCTTTCTAATTGTCAGTACAGGGCTAGCTTGGTACTCCAGTTTGGAAGAACCCATAGTAATGGATCTAGAGATTCAGCAAACAGAGATGAACGCATTTTTAACCAAACGCATTCATCCTGATACCATGTTATTAGATACCCATACAACTGCTGAACTAGTGCTTAAAGATTCCTCTGTTATTGCAGAGGCCACTAATGAAAGACAAGAACCAGAAGAAAGAGATTCCTCTTCGCAGTATATTCTCTTAACAGGGGATTCTATGTGTGAGGAACAGATGTTTGCCTTTAAGAAATATTGCAAAAAGAATGGACATAAGCTCAAAACGCGTATTTGGTATAGTTCAAGTACCAAACAGTGGAGTAAGTCTGATACTTTAGCTGCATTTATTCGCAAATATCGCCCAACCTTTATCATTTTTAATCTAGGGTCTAACGAATTATTTATTCGAAATATTAAAGAACGACGCGATAAGTTTGTAGCCGATATTGTCAAAGAAGCAGATGATAGCAAAACTCCCTTTGTTTGGATTGGTCCGCCTAACTGGAAAGAAGATACAGGGATTAATGATTTGATTGTCAAAAATGTAGGTCAAGATCGTTATTTTGAATCCAAAAATTTACATTTTGATCGCAAGCGTGACGGAGCACATCCTACTCGTGCATCTAGCGCAGTTTGGGCAGATACTATTTCGAGATGGATTATGCATACTTGTCGGTACAAGGGACAAATTTTGTTAGAAGATCCTAAAAAGATTGAAGAAGCTCGACCATATATTGCTGCTAATGATGAAAGTATTGCAGGTAGAACTACAAATGAGTCTTTCAAAATTACAGATCCTAAACGCGAAGCTAAACGCAAACAAGAAAAGGAGGATGCTCAACGTAAAGCTGAGGCAGCTAAAAACCTTCAAAACCTTCCTGAAGAGGTAGACACTGTAACTAATAATACAACAACAAAACAGGATACTGGTCAAACTGATAATGGTTTAGTTAACAATGACAAGTTATCTCCAAATGACCAAAGTACAGGAGATTCAACCAAAAAAGTAACTAAACCCATCGATCAACTACCAGATCCTAAAACACCTGCTGATACAAGCAAACAGAAACAATATTAAAAAAAAATATATATACTGGACTTTAGAGGAAAATGGATATTATCAACATCTTTTACAATATATTAGACTCCCTAGCTTATGTCAAAGAAGCACCCATGTTATTTAATAGTGGATTATTTTTATTGTTCTTCACTATCTTTTTTGCTGGGTACATCTTTGCATATCGCCACATTAATATACGACTGATCTATGTAATTGCTTTCAGTCTATTCTTTTATTATAAATCTAGTGGAGAATATGTAGTTTTACTCATAGGCGTCATTTTTTTCAATTATTTTGTTGGATGTTTTTTAGTGCCTAGTGAAGGTAACCCCCAACAGAAACAGCAAAAAAAAGCTCTATTAATTGTCTCAATTTTAACCAACTTGAGCTTTTTACTTTATTTTAAGTATACGAACTTTATTTTATCTAATATACTCAGTAGTTTTGATCCATTGGATGTTTTTGTCCCTGTAGAAACGACCTTCAAGTTACAAACTTTGAGTGATTTTCAAGCCTTGAATATATTCCTACCCATAGGGATTTCTTTCTTTACTTTTCAGACTATCAGCTACTTAGTAGATGTTTATAAGAAGGATATCGAACCTTGTAACAACCTGTTGGATTTTGCTTTTTATTTGAGTTTCTTTCCTCAGTTGGTTGCAGGTCCTATTGTTCGAGCCAAGGACTTTTTGCCTCAAATTCGAAGAAAAATTCAATTTAAGGATACTACACACTTAGATGAAAATTCTTCTACAGATAGTCTACAACAGACAGAGATTGGAACTACAAATTTCACTAGGAACCAGCTAGGAGAAGGATTATTTATGATCTTGAGAGGGTTTGTCAAAAAAGCGATTATTGCTGATTTTGTAGCACAATATGCAACATTAATTTATGGTGATGTAGGGAGTTACTCGGGTTTTGAGAACCTAATGGCAATGTATGCTTTCACCTTGCAGATTTACTGTGATTTCTCAGGATATTCAGATATGGCTATTGGCTTGGCTCTACTATTGGGTTTTCAGTTACCTGATAACTTTAGAAGTCCATACCAAGCATTAAATATCACGGATTTTTGGCGACGTTGGCATATTTCACTTTCTTCATGGCTTCGAGATTATATTTATATACCATTAGGTGGAAATCGTGGTGGTGGTTGGGGAGCCATTGTAACAATGGGACTATTCATGCTACTCGGGATGTTTCTAGGAGGTTGGTGGATAATACTTATATATATTCCGCTTATCGCAATTGCCAAGTTAGTGACACACAAGAACCCAAGCCGAACCATTAAGCTCTTTATGTACATGAACCTAACGATTACAATGCTTGTTGGGGGATGGTGGCACGGTGCAGACTGGAAGTTTGTCTTTTGGGGAGGAATGCATGGTGTTGGTTTAGTGGTACACAAGTTATGGAAAACCTATGTTTCTCCAAAACCATCTACCAATCCTTTTATCAAAGGAATTGCTTGGCTAGTAACCTTCCACTTTGTAGCTTTTCTTTGGGTATACTTCCGTGCAGATAGTTTTGAAATTGCTTCAATTTCGATTGCTAAAATCTTTACTGATTTTGACTGGGCTTATCTAAATCCATTCTGTTCAGCACGTCCAATGCTTGTAACTTTGCTAGTGATTGGTTTTGGAATTCACTTTGTTTCCAATTTAGACAAAGAGAAGATGAGTGCTTATTTTGCTTCTATGCCTTTGTTACTTAAAGCACTTGCGTTTTTGGTTATGATTCAGTTATCTTTACAGTTAGAACTTGCTGATGTAGCACCATTTATTTACTTCCAGTTTTAAGATTGGCTTGTTTTCTTGTCATAATATATAAAAGCTTGTCTAAATCGTCCAAAGGCTTTGACTATCGAGTGAAGTTGTTCAAAGATTATCTTTATTGTGTCAAATTCTTAAACAACTTCTATCTGTTTATTTTTTATTTAAAGTATAATCATCATGGAAATTCCCAAGCTTCCAACAAAAGTTAGTGCTAAACTAAGTATAGAAGAAATACAGGCACTAAAAACACGCTGGTTAGCACTAGCTGCTAATTTTAATATTCCTGATGAAGAAGCAGAGAGTATTTATGATCAAATTCAGTATGAATATTCCAATTGGGATCGTGCTTATCATAACTTGAGCCATATACAGAGTTTATTTGCCTTAAAAGATCAGTATGCAACAGAATTGGAGCAGCCAAAGTTGCTTGAATTTGCCATTTGGTTTCATGATTATATCTATGATGCAAAACGAAAGGATAATGAACGACAAAGTGCACATTGGATGCAGGAACTCTTGCAAGATTACCTAAAACCTGCTCAATTGGAGTATATCCGACAATTGATCTTGAGTACAGAAGGACATAAAGCACGGATACAAAAAAAGGACTGTTTTTATTTTCTAGATTTTGACTTATCTGTTTTGGGAGCAGATCGAGCAACTTACATTCAATATAAGGATGCTATTGCAGAAGAATATCGTTCTATTTTTTCCTTTATTTTTTATAAACAAGGGAGGAAAAAAGTACTACAAAATTTTTTGACACGCAAACGATTGTTCCTAACAGATACATTCTACAAGTATTACGAAAAACAAGCTAGAGCCAACTTAGCTTGGGAGATTAAACCCAACTAGAGAAAGAATGAGCAAATGATTTGTAATAATCTTTATTATCTATAGCAACATTCCAAAATAACTTCGCTGAGATTTGAAAAATTGGACTTTATTTTTTAAAATTAGTTGATTTTTATCATACTTTAGTTTGTTTGTTTCTCATAACTGTTTGATAATCAAAAAGATATCTAAAATTGTTGTGTTTTTGTAAAGTACTGGTTATCAAGAGATAACGGGAATTTATTTCAATTTTAGTTTTGCTGAGCTTGAAAGGGCTAGTTAAAAAAGAGAAGATCAACGAACTATTAATCATACTAAATATACATATAGAAATACAATACAATGGGAAGAGCCTTTGAATATCGTAAAGCGCGCAAAATGAAGCGTTGGGGACAGATGGCCAAGATGTTTACAAAGATTGGTCGTGAGATTGCATTAGCTGTTAAACAAAGTGGACCTGATCCCGAAAGTAATCCTCGTTTGCGCTTGGCTATGCAGAATGCTAAAGCGGCTAACATGCCTAAGAAAAATGTAGAGAGTGCTATCCAACGTGCTACTTCTAAGGATGCCGATAATCTTCAAGAAATCGTATACGAAGGCTATGGACCTCATGGAATTGGAATAGTTGTAGAATGTTTGACAGATAATCCTACACGTACAGTTGCTGCCGTGCGGATGCATTTTACACGTTCTGGAGGATCATTAGGAACAAGTGGTTCGTTGAGTTATATGTTCGAAAGAAAAGGAGAGTTTGTCTTTCCTTTAGGAGAACATGATTTAGAAGAATTGGAGCTAGAGTTAATCGATGGGGGGGCAGATGATATTGAAGTGAATGAGGAGGATGTTTATGTTTATACAGCTTACGAAGATTTTGGGAATATGCAAACTAAATTGGAAGAGATGAAGATTGAAGTAAAAGAAGCTTCTTTGCAACGTTTTCCAACAACTTCTAAAGAATTGAGTGCAGAACAACAGGAAGAAATTGAAACCTTGATAGATAAGTTTGAGGATAATGATGATGTGCAAAAGGTATTTCACAACATGGCTTAGTATTGAGTACTCTACAAGTAAGTGTCTTTGTAGAACACTTAGCTCAATAGTTTAGTAGTCAGGCATAGCTTAGCTACATGCTATAGCGAGTTCATAATAGTCTGTGCGAGTTTAGCTCCACAGACTATTATCTTTCAGGGGCAGTGTATGGTACGTTTTGAGTTTATAAAATCAACTGATTATTTATCTTGTATTTATTAATAATAAGTAGCTAGCCACAATTAATTTGTATTTAACCCCGAAGTGCTCAACAAAGCTAAAAAGCTATGTACCAAGCTTATTGCTATACTAGCCCAAAAAATTACTCTTAATTATGTATATCAAATCCACCTATGTACTTAATATCTTTATAGCTTATCATCAAGATGATCAAGATATGTTTGAAGAGGTTTTTCAGCATCTACAAGACCTAAATGACATGAATAGAGGTTACATGATCAACAAGGTTTGGTATGCAGGGCAGGACTTGAGTATGGAATATCGCAAGCAAATTCGAGACTATATTGATACTGCAGATCTGATTTTGTTACTGATGAGTGATAATTCTATCATGTCACCTTATTTCTTATCTGGTGAGATTAAATATAGTCTAGAATTACATGAAAAAGAGCGTTCGATCTTAGTGCCAATTATTTTGAATACCTGTTGGTGGGAGGATACGGCTTTCAAACATCTAGAAGTACTGCCAAGAGCAGGATTACCAATTTATGATAGTACCAATGTACGTAATGATCTTTTTGATCAGGTAGTTGCAGAGTTGGATGAACGTTTAGATCTAATTAGTGATCGAAAAAAGGACTTAGAAGAAGCTTTTCGAACCAAACTGAATGAAGCAGAATCTATCTTCAAAGATTGGGAAAAACATGGCGATCGTATTCGAGCAGCTTGTGCTATGTTTGAGGAAGCACTAGATTTATGGAGAGAAGGTTTTGTGCCTGTACGCTCAGCAATTGAGAAAAAAATTGAAATTTGCTATCGAGAATTAGATTTTAAGCATTACGCAACAGCTGCACAAGATGCTTATATCGAAAAAGATTATCAGACTGCTTTTTATAATTGTAAGGATGCACTAGATCTCCGAGATGACGCGATCATTAGAACCCTATATGAGAAGTTAGAAAAGCAGTTGGAAGAGGACAAGATGCGTACACTCAAGAAACCATTTGATTTGCATCTCAATAAAGGACATGAGTATTTTTTGTCTCTACAATGGCAAAAAGCAGAAGAAGAATATCACAAAGCACTGGATTTTTATGAGGATGGTTTTTCTCCTAAAAAGCATGTTATTCAACACAAAATAGAGATTTGTCACAGGGAGTATATCTTAGAAAATTCTTTGCGGGAAGCTTCTCTTTCCTATGAAAAGCAGGATTATGGCAAAGTGGTAGATACCTTGACACAGGCTATCAAAGATATCAATCATGAGGCTTTTGAGCAGATTGAACATGCAATTCGATTGGTTGGTTTTTTAGAAAATGCAGAAGCTTTTCAAGATCAGAGAACTCGAAAATGGGGCTTTTATGATGCCTCAAATGGCAATGTAATTATTGCACCAAAATATACTGCTGCTTATAATTTTAGGGAGAATCTAGCAGGTGTGAAAAAATGGGATAAATGGGGCTTTATAGATATAGAGGGTAATGAAATTATTCCTTTTGTTTATGATTTTGCTGGGAACTTTCGTGATGGTGTTGCAGAGGTTATCCAACACAACACAATCTTCTATATAAACCATAGAGGAGAACGTGTAGATGTTCAGAAAGGGGATTTGATTTAGAGATGAGATAGTAGTGATATCTGAACCTCCCTATTTACTTACCCTAATTATCCAAGATAACTTTGAGTTGATTCATTTTTAGGGGTTTGATTAAATAATCAGATACAATTATGACATCTTTTGCTTTAGCTACGTCTTTGATAAAGATTGAAGAAGATAGAATATATATTTCAATCTTTTTATTGATTTTAGGAAGCAACATTGCATAATGTTCTAAGAATTGCCATCCATCCATAATTGGCATATTAAGGTCTAGTAGAATAATATCAGGGAGCAGTTCTGTATTAGCAGTATTCGCCTTAATAAAATTGTAGACATCTAGACCATTACCAAAAACATTGATTTCTCCCACAAGGGGATTTTTAGACATCATTTTAGTCGTCAAAAAAGTAAAAATGATGTCATCATCAATCAAGAAAATACTTTTGGGGGTGTTGGTACTTTGGTATTTTAGTGTGTTCATGTTTTTTATTTTACAATCAATTGATAATCAATGTTTAGTACCTTAGCTATCACAGCAAATAAAATAACACAAAGTTTGATTACCAACTGATAAAGAGTAATATCTCTTAACTTTTAACTATAATGAGCTCTCTGAAGTTATCAGAAGAAGAAAAAGTTATTAGTTATTGTCAATAAATAGAGAGAAAGAAATGGCTAAAAATATTTTGTCGATTTCTATTGAATGAGGTTGTTTCATAAAACTACTTCACTCTTATGTAGTTCTTTGTGATGTATGCTTGTGCTAATAAATAGGGCTCATTGCAAATTAATCAAACACAAAAATAGGACTTAAAGAGACATCGAAAAATACCCTAACTTGGGTATTTTTGTAGAAATTGGGATTGTTCGCAATATTTAATCTAGTGCTAGTGTTGAGTTCGTAAATTGTTTAGGGAAAATTTATTGCTGATTTAATATATTGATAATTAGGTAAGTAGGTGGACATAATTAGTTATAGAATAAGTAAATTAGAATTTTTGATGCTGAACAAGGCAAAAACCCCGAAGG